>CAZHIL010000435.1:0-2233 GCA_964532985.1 uncultured Albidovulum sp.
GAAAAGGAAGATTATCTCCAACGGGGGATATGAACTAATTTGGGTATTCAAGTATATAGATCCCATAGGCTTGACAGTTTGTCCGGCCCTGGTTTCCGTGGTTTGTGGTGTGATATTTATCTTGCATTCAGGGTTTCGATATTTCCGTTCTTTATTTCATTCAAGAGTAGTTTATCTTAACTCCTTGATTGGTAGTGAATATTTTTGACAATTTATCAATGAGTACAAATGACTAAAGGCTTTGACTTGATTTGCCTCGGTGAACCTTTGGTTGAGTTCAATCAACTACCCGGGGGTATGTTTCGATTGGGGATAGGTGGTGATGTATCAAATGCAGCCATATCTGCGGTAAGGCACGGAATTACGGCAGGGTTTATAAGCAAAATCGGTGCAGATATTTTTGGTTTGGAAATAATTAGTAAATGGAAGGCGGAAGGTGTCGATTATACCAACGTTGAAGTTAGTCCCGATGAGGAGACCGGGATTTACTTTGTGACACATCACGAAAGTGGACATAAATTCAGTTATCGAAGGTCCAATTCCGCAGCCAGTAAATATCCAACATCAAATTTACCCCAAAGTGAAATTTCCTCAAGTTCGGTTTTTTATGCTTCGGGTATCAATCTGGCGATTAGCGAATCGATGAAAGAAGCAACCCTAGAGGCCATGAAAATTGCCAGGGATGGTTCGACTTCTGTTGCCTTTGATCCCAACCTGAGACCAGCTCTGTGGCCGATTGAAATTGCAAGAGAGGTAATACATGAAGCGATGCGATATTGTGACTTGGCTTTACCTAGTTTGGAAGATGCTCAACATCTGACGGGGTTGACTTCACCTGAGGAAATTTGTGACTTCTATCATGGTCTTGGGCCAAAAACAGTTGTACTGACACTTGGTAAGGATGGGGTTTATCTGTCGGAAGAGGGGAGTGAAATACAACTTCCCGGACATAAGGTTGAAGCGGTGGATGCGACAGGTGCTGGTGATTGTTTTAATGGGGCATTTTTAGCAACCTGGATTCAAACCGGATGTTTCAAGAGAGCAGCAAAGAAGGCAAATTTTGCCGCAGCCCAATCCACCACCCACTATGGGGCCTTGGATAACAGTATTTGAATTATCCATCTGGTTAATGAGGCACTATTTACTGTCCTCCCCCCGAGCTCAGGATCAAGTGAAAATGTCAATTCACAATCAAAAGATTTCCTTTGAACATATTTCCATTCCCTACTGAATGGTTCTAGAGAGGATTGCAATAACTAGTTTTCAGACTTACAACAAGAACATAAATTACATTATTTCGAATCTGGTCCCACCATTTGTGCGGGATTGACAATCCTGTCAAATTCCTCAGAAGTAACATAACCTAATTCCAAGGCGGCTTCCTTCAATGTTGAGCCTTTGGAATGGGCAAGTTTGGCTACTTTTGTGGATTTGTCATAACCGATTACAGGAGATAGTGCTGTTACCAGCATAAGTGATTCTTCCATTAGGAAATTGATTCTGGCTTCATTGGCTATTATGCCAGAAACACACCTTTTCACAAAAGATTTTGTACTGTCCGAGAGCAATTGGACTGATTGGATAACACTATGGGCAATCATGGGTTTGAATACATTGAGTTCAAAATGTCCTTGGCTGCCTGCAAAGCCGACTCCGGCATCGTTCCCCATAACCTGCGCACATACCATGGTTAATGCCTCTGTTTGGGTCGGGTTTACCTTGCCTGGCATAATAGAGGAACCTGGTTCATTTTCGGGAAGTAGAAGTTCTCCAAGCCCACTTCTTGGTCCAGAGGCTAGAAACCGTATATCATTGGCAATTTTATATAGGGAAACGGCAGTACTTCTCAGTGCACTAGACATTCCAACCATGGCATCGTGGCTCGCAAGAGCCTCGAATTTGTTCTCTGCTGTGACAAATGGAAGTGAGGTTATTTCGGAAATGTTTCTTGCGACTTCTCTGTCCCATCCCTCTATCGTATTCAAGCCTGTCCCAACAGCGGTACCACCCTGGGCCAATTCATAAATACTATCCAGAGCCTTCCGAACCCTGACCTCAGATAGTTCTACCTGCCTCAGGTAACCTGAGAATTCCTGTGCCAGGGTAAGTGGTGTGGCATCCTGGGTATGGGTTCTTCCAATTTTGATTATGCCCTCAAATTCGGAACATTTTTCCTTGAGTGCATTGATCAGGAGGTTGAGAGAAGGCAACAATTCGGTATTGACCAGCAGTG
>CAZHIL010000436.1:0-3353 GCA_964532985.1 uncultured Albidovulum sp.
ACTTTGCGGGACAGACCGGAAGGATCAAATCAATTGGACATCGTTCCTGGGCCAGGGTCCAATAGGAAAAGGGTATCGGGTATCGGAAAACCAATTGATATGAATTGGCCTATAGGTTATTAATTAGTTGCTTTGGTATTATAGGTTGAATCGGTTCGCCGGAATCGATTGCTTCTACAGCTTTTTCGATTTTAAGGAGATATTCGGCTAGAAGTGGGTAGGATTGTGCTGCCTGTATTCGATATTTGTGGTTTGGATGATCTGTATTACCATAAAACCATATGGTTTGTGCAGTGGGATTGGGAACCAATTTCAACACATCCGATACCAATTTTAAATCCAGCATGTCAAAGCCGTTTGGCAAGGTAATGTTAAATGTTTTATGACATTCTCTCAGGATTCCAATTGTTTCAAATGCAGTACCGAGTTCACCCATCAAAATCTCGATATTTTCTGCAATGACAAAATCCGAACCAACATCATGCAAAATGTTTGCTTCCAACCCATGTTCGGCAAGTTGTTTCGAAATCGGCAGGAATTCCTCTTGACTATTGTCAATTCCCAGAAGTTCATTCAGGTTCAGGTCAAGATCATTGATTGGGTCAGCAGGGGCTGTATCTGTTTCATCTTTGATTTTGATAGGCAGGTTAGTACCAATTGATAAACCACCTATGGCAATTAGTTCCAGAAGGTTCAAAATCCTGTCTTGTGAGTTATATTCAGCTGCCAGATGAGGAGGTAGTGAAATTTTCAGGGCTTGAGGTTGTAAAACAGGTAGCCCAATATCAATGTGGAGGGTACCTCGCAAAGAAAAATCCACAGTATTTAGAGAAAGTGACATAAAGTCAAACCCGGGATCTTCATCACCGTCTTCGGGTTGAAAAAAACAGAAATAACGTAGTGTTGTCCCCTTTGATTCTGATTTGGATATCAATAACAATTTACAGACCTGTCAAATATTTCATTTTTCTTGAAACCCAAATAATGACCAATGATAAAATCTGATAATATCCATTTTCGAAGTAATTCATACTTGAACCAATTTTAGGATTCAGGAAATTATGGTTCCCTCATATACTTTTTCCATTGCTCCAATGATGGATTATACCGATCGTCATTGCAGGTTCATGTTTCGTCAAATTACCAAGCATTCCCTGTTATACACAGAAATGATTACAGCGCCTGCACTAGTACATGGGAATAGTGAAAAACTACTGGATTTCAATCAGGAAGAACATCCGGTTGCCTTGCAATTGGGTGGGTCAAAACCAGAGGAGTTGTCTTTTGCAACAAAGTTGGGAATCAAATTTGGATATGACGAGATTAACCTGAATATGGGATGTCCTTCAGATCGGGTATCACAAGGTTGCTTTGGAGCAAAATTGATGACCTTACCTGAAGTATCAAGGGATTGTATCAAAGCCATGCAGGATGCATCAGACGGCACTGAAATAACCATTAAATGCCGAATTGCTGTAGATGATGCAGACCCTTATGAAATGTTGCCGGAATTATTGAATTTGTTCAGTTCACTGGAAATCAGACGAGTGATTATCCATGCTAGAAAGGCTATATTGCAGGGACTAAGCCCAAAGGAAAATCGGACTATACCACCATTGGATTACGATTTGGTTGTCAAATGTAAAAATTGGTTTCCGGATTTGATCCTGTGTATCAACGGTGGAATCAACTCCATAGAACAATCACAGGAGCTCCTGGAAAGGGGATTAGATGGAGTAATGGTAGGTAGGTCGGCTTACCATACGCCCCTTGCTATGCTCAAGGAAGTGGATCAAAGGATATTTCATTCCCCATTTGGGAATGATATTGGCCTCATTATGGATAACCTTATGCGTTATGTTGAGCGTGAAATAGAAAATGGGGTTCCGATCAGAAGGATAACCCGACATATGTTGGGGTTGTTCTCTGGAATTAACGGTGCCCGGACCTGGAGAAGGAGATTATCTTCCCCTCAATATATTGATAATGCAGGCTTGCATGGATTGAGCGAGACTCTGGGCAAATTACTTTCCCAAAGTAATAGATAATTTATTGAGAGCATTTAGTATCTGAATCAATTGATGGATGATGACACTCCAACCCTTGCCAGTTCTTTGGCGATCAGTAGACCGGCATCCAGGAAACAATCCACCACTCCTAGTTTTTCCCAAGCATTTGCTTGATGGCAGGGAACCGGTCAATTGACATTTCCCAAATAATGCTCTAGATATAAACCAATAGATATACGGGTCTGGGAAGGGTGGCCAATGCATCCTGTTTGATAGTTTGGAAATGCCGATACCCGAACAAGACAAAGGAAATTTCCATGAGCATTAATTTCAAATATTATGTTTGGGGCAATGGTTCCGACTGGGAAGGTTTGTGTACAACTTTCGATATTGCTATGGAGGGGACATCGCTTGAGGAAACAAAGAAGTTTCTTGAAAAAGCGGTAATTGATTTTCTGGAAAGCTTGGAGGATTTACCTGCCCATGACAGGGAGCGTTTGTTGAAGCGCAAGGCCCCAATCCATCTCCGAATCATTCTTTTCACCCAATATTTGCGGTACAGGTTGCTGAAAAGTGTAAACAATGTTGTTGTTGCACAAGTCAGGGAAATAGATATTAGTGCCTACAGCACCGCATGAAATACCGGGACATTGCAAAAATACTGACTGCCAACGGTTTTACCTTGGAGTCAACCGGGAAAGGGAGTCACAGAAGGTTTGCTGGGGTAGTAAACGGACAAAACCGGAAAGTAACTGTTCCCTATCATTCGAGAGATATCAAGCCGGGTACTGTTGGTTCAATCGTCAGGCAATCCGGATTAGAAAAAAACCTTTTCAGGAATTGATATCCGGGAAACTTCTATCACGCAATATTACTCACTATTGCAAATGGAAATTTGCAAAAATTTTCAGGGTCAGAGTGATTTTCATCTTTTCAGATACCAGATCGACTATTGTCGTTGACGCCAAGTGTTTTTGGACAACTTTTTTCAAAATTTCATCGATATTCTTGATGTATTCTCACTATCTGAAAGACAAAATATAAGACCACAAATGGGTATTGGAAACAATATTCTTACTTAGGGCAAACAAGTTTAGTACAACAATAAACCAAAATAAGTATCACGTATTCATTAACTAATGAGTTATGCACAGATGAATTTTTCTTACAAAAAAAGGTATGCTTAGTAATATGTTCCGGGTTACCTTTTGTAGCGGTTTCTCTGTCGCTTTCCCCTTCGCCTTTTTACCTTTCCACTTCTTTGAGGAAGTTCATTGAGAAGAGATTGTCTTTTTGTAGGTGAAAACAAAGCCCAGTTACTGATCTCTTCCGGGGTTCTGAAAC
>CAZHIL010000437.1:0-1698 GCA_964532985.1 uncultured Albidovulum sp.
TTTGATTTGGATGGTACCCTCGCTGATACGAGCAGGGACCTTATTTGTGCAGCGAACAACTGCTTTATTAATCAGGGAATGGAACCTCCGCTAGATCATGAAAGGGACAAGGATGAAATCCAGCCTCCCTAAAATCCTTCATGATTTGGGTGGCTTCCCGCTTTATTACCATACCCTCAATACAAGTCAGAAACTGCAACCTGATCGCCATTTGATGATAACAGGGAATGACAAAAAACAAATCCTGACATCTCTCGACAGGTTCGGCTGTGATCCGGAAATTGTGGTACAGGAGCAGCAACTCGGTACTGGCCATGCCGTCAAATGTGCATTGGACCACTTGGGTGGTTTTGATGGGGTGGTGGTTGTCCTTTATGGGGACACACCCTTTGTCAGGAAGGAAACACTGGTTAGGTTGATTGCCAAAACAACTGAAAGCAATCCCATTTCCTTCCTAGGGTTTCAGACACAAAATCCAGGAAACTATGGTCGATTGATATTGGACGATGAAGAGACAATCGCCCGGATTGTCGAGCACAAGGATTTGCAACCTGGTGAGGAAGCTATAACTCTTTGCAATAGTGGCATCGTTTGTGGCAAATCCGATATTTTAAGACATCTTGTGGCACAACTTGATACCAGGAATGCCAGTGGTGAATATTATTTGACCGATATTGCCGAGCTGGCCAAGCGGAGAAACTTCGGCTGTTCAGTTACGATTTGTACTGAAGAGGAAACAATCGGTATCAATACCCAAGAAGATCTCGTCTTAGCTGAAGGAGTATTTCAACAAAACAAGCGTCGGGAAATGCTTGAAAACGGTGTTTCGCTCCAGTCCCCCGAGACTACTTTTCTCAGTCTGGATACCGTTATCCACAATGATGTTGTTATTGAACCCAATGTCTTCATTGGTACTGGAGTGGAAATAAAGTCGGGAACAAGGATAAGAGCATTTACCTATTTGGAAGGATGCATCATTGGTGAAAATTCGGTGATTGGTCCATTTACAAGAGTAAGGGAAGGAACCACCATTGGGGAAAACTGCTACATTGGTAATTTTGTCGAAATTAAAAAGGCAGACATCAAAGCAGGCACCAAAGCATCACACCTGACCTACATAGGAGATGCTGAAATCGGTGAAAACACCAATATCGGAGCCGGTACCATATTTTGTAATTATGATGGAATACATAAACACAAAACTACGATAGGCAATGACTCTTTCATAGGATCAAACACATTATTAATATCCCCGATTGAAGTGGGCAACAATGCCATGACAGCAGCTGGATCGGTTATCAATAAAAATGTACCGGATGGTGCTTTGGGCATTTCTCGATCAAAGCAAAAGAACATAGAAGGGTTTACCAAAATCCGTCAGAGCAGGAAAAAATGAAGAAGAGGCAGTTATTATGTGCGGGATTATAGGTTATCTGGGCAAGAATGAAGCATCACCCATACTTTTGGAATCATTGAGGAGATTGGAATACAGGGGTTATGACAGCGCTGGTATAACCACTATTCATAATGGAAAACTATTCGTAAAAAAAGCCGCTGGTCGATTGGTTAACCTTGCCGATTTACTTGTTAAGGAGCCCATCAGGGGAAAAATTGGTATCGGCCATACCCGGTGGGCCACTCATGGCAAGGCCACCACAATCAATGCCCATCCTCAAAGCTCTAATAATGTCTCTGTTG
>CAZHIL010000438.1:0-2555 GCA_964532985.1 uncultured Albidovulum sp.
GTTATGCACTTTTTGGCATACAGCAGGGTTCAGTCTACAGGTCTTTGCGGGAAGATAGTACAGGGCACCTTGTTGATATCGGTTTTGATGGCTATGCGGTAGGGGGATTGGCAGTAGGTGAAGGTCAGGAAAAAATGTTTGAGGTTCTTGACTATTCGGTTCCCATTCTCCCTGAAAGCAAACCCCGATATTTGATGGGTGTGGGAAAGCCAGATGATATTGTCGGTGGAGTCTTGAGGGGGATTGACATGTTTGATTGCGTTCTTCCAACCCGATCGGGTAGGAATGGTCAGGCATTTACCCATGGTGGATTGATTAATATAAAAAATGCCAGGTACAAAGATGATGAACAACCGCTAGATGACAAATGTGATTGTCCAGCCTGCAGCAATTATTCACGGGCATATCTGCATCATGTCTTCAAATCGAACGAAATAATTTCATCCATGTTATTGACCTGGCACAATCTCAGGTTTTACCAGATTCTCATGGCACGAATTCGAAATTCGCTCCGTCAGGGAAACTTTGTTCAATTTGCCCAGGATTACTTGAAAACAGGGGTATTGAAGCTGGAAAAAGAGTATACTTCAAGTGGAACGTAACTTCGGTTTAAAAGTTGAAATATAATTCCTTTGTACCAAATATTGAAAGTAGCAACAGAAACCATGAAAGTTGAGTGATGCAATATAAAAATAAAACCTTTCCCCTATTACCGTTGAGGGATATTGTTGTTTTCCCGTATATGGTTGCACCGCTGTATGTCGGTAGGAAAATGTCAATTGTGGCTTTGGAGCAGACTGTAAACAGCGCAGATGAAAAATTGATCCTGTGTGCCCAGCGTGAGCATGACTCGGAATTTACTGATCCATCATTTGTTTATGATGTCGGAGTGGTGGCCAAGATAGTTCAATTGATCAAACTTCCTGATGGAACCATCAAGGTGATGGTCGCGGCCTCCGAAAGGGTCAAGATTACTGAATGGAATACCGAAAACAGTTTTATTGAAGTCAAGGTCGAGCCTTACGAAGATATTTATGAAAACGACGCCAAGCTGAAAGTTTACCTGAAGACGGCCAGAGAATCGTTCAAGAAATATGCGTCAGTGAAAAAGACGATCAGCAATGAAGTGGCTTCACAGGTGGCCGAAGTGGAAGACCCTTCGAAATTTGCCGATTTGGTTGCCGGTGCCTTGAGTTCGGAAGTTTCGGTCATGCAAACACTGCTTGAAAATCGAAATGTGGGAGATCGGTTGAAAAATATCATTGAAATCCTGGAAGCGGAAATTTCCCTGCTTGATTTCGAGATGGATATCAAGAGCAAGGTCAAGTCCCGCATGGAAAAGACCCACAGGGAATATTTCCTCAATGAACAGATGAGAGCCATTCAGAAGGAACTTGGTGAACAAGAAGAAACATCTGAGGTGGAAGAGCTTGAGGACAGAATCAACAAGACGAAATTCTCCGAGGAAGCCAAGGCCAAGGCCTTGAGTGAATTGAAAAAAATCAAGACATCTAATTCCAATGGTCCTGAAGTGCAGGTGTCACGAAATTATCTAGAGTGGTTGCTTGAAATTCCATGGGGTGTAAGAAAGGATATTGAAATAGATATTCCCAGCGCCGAGAAAATACTGGATGAAGATCACTTCGGTTTGGAGAAGGTCAAGGAAAGGATTGTTGAGTTTATTGCCGTTCAGAAGAGAAAGGGTAATGTTGGTGGCTCGATATTATGTCTGGTAGGCCCGCCCGGGGTCGGTAAAACCTCGCTTGGTCAGTCAGTTGCAAGAGCGACCGGCAGGGAATTCGTCAGGATTTCTCTTGGTGGCTTGAATGATGAGGCAGAGATAAGGGGACATCGAAGAACCTATATCGGTTCCATGCCTGGTCGGATTATCAAGTCCTTTCGAAAAAGGGAATCAATTAATCCACTTATTCTGCTAGATGAAATAGACAAAATGGGAGCTGGTAGGGGGGACCCTGCAAGTGCCATGCTTGAAGTTCTTGATCCAGAACAGAACAACAAGTTTCATGACAATTATCTTGATGTGGATTATGATCTTTCCGAGGTGATGTTCATCACTACTGCCAACTACCTCCATCATATTCCGGAACCATTGAGAGACAGGATGGAAATCATTCATCTTGACGGTTATACGGAAGATGAGAAACTCCAGATTGCCAAGAGACATCTGATTCCCGAATTGAAGAAAACACAGGGTATTAAGCGTGGCGAATTCAAAATGAGTGATCGGGTTGTTGAAGAAATTATAAGGAAATATACCCGTGAAGCTGGTGTTCGAAACCTCAAGCGGGAATTGGAAAAGGTCATGAGGAAATCCCTTACCCAAATTGTACGTGGGGATAAGGAAAGCGTCGGTGTCAACTTGAAAAATATTGAAAATTTCCTGGGACTCGAAAAATTCCGTTACGGCTTGGCTGAAGAAAAAGACATTGTTGGTGTTGCCACGGGCTTGGCCTGGACCCAGGCGGGTGGTGATTTGTTGTTGATCGAATCAACCGTCGTTCCGGGTAGTGGAAAAATGAATGCCACGGGTACCC
>CAZHIL010000439.1:0-8036 GCA_964532985.1 uncultured Albidovulum sp.
ACGATCATCTGGTCTTCAGTTACGGACAAACTACCCCCGCTTTACAAGAAGGTTTGTGAACTTCGAAATGAACTTGATCATCATGCACAACCTCCTTCAGGGCCAAAAATGTGATTTCAACATGGCGGGGGATCCCCGTCAATAGCATTGCCTTAGAACCTGAATCACAATTCAAACTGCTTGGCCATTGCCCTTAAGCCTAAAATCAAGTGTCATTATAAATCTGTGTTACAAGTTTGATTTTATTGGCTATATCTGGATTAATGTCGAGTTCTTCTTTCAGGAGATTCAGAAACCCAAACTCGTCAAATTTGAATTGCTGATCAGAGAATGTAACAACAGACGCCAATAGATATGCGAGTTTATGGAGCTCAGGCTTGAGTGCTTTCAAGACCAGTCTAAAATAAACGGTATAGCCATTTTCAACCTTGATTGTACCAGTAATCAACTCCTTTAGAGCAGGAATTCTCTTTTCATCATATCCAGAAAAGACCGGTATATGTCTCACAAAAAAGTAAATGTAATCAGATTCCCTCCGGGCTTCCGAATTGTCGGATACCATGGCTCCAAGCATAATTCCTACAAGTGAATCCTGGGTAGTAAGATGGGTTAATTCGATTTTTTCTTCAGACATTAATATTCTTTCTCGGTTAACAAATTTGCAAAAATCAATCTGTAAGGTTGTCGTCCAGACCTTCAACCTCAAGATAGTCCCTATTGGTTAGCTGAACCAAACCCTTGAAGGGAAGTACATCCAGTACCTCATTATCCATCTCGATGATGGTTTCAGCCATGGCATGATATAATTCATCAACCAAATGCTTTTGGGCTGTGATCAGGGGAAGGCCAGGAGTAGGCACTGTTGTGTCAATTATCCTTAATTCCTTGCTGAATGAGGCAAATCTTTCGATTAGTTTCCAGGTAAATACATCTATTGCGGTTACTGTAGCCTTCCCATCGGCAACTGCTTGAGCTGAATGCCAATGGCCACCAGTTTCAAAATACCCCGCAAACTCAATATCCCTAGCTTTGGCATACAAATTTGGAGCTACCCATCCCGATTGGGAGTATTTGTCATTAAAGGCCAATATTTCACCTTTGCTGGCAAGGGAAACCTTGTCTTTCCTTACCACTATGGAGCTATAGTAATATCCTGGTGGAATTTTATCGATTTTCATATCGGGAGTTCCAACCAGATGAACTTTATCGCTCAAAAACAATCTGTACGGATAACCACAGGTTTGGGAAATCAACAGTTTCCTGTTTGTCCATAGTTCCATGGTTTCTTTGGATCGAGTGAGCTCTTTGGGGGAATTTATCCCCAGCCTTGTGAGTTTATCCCAGAGAACTTCCCAGAATTTATCGCTTGCATCCCTGGTCTCAGGATATTCGTACATGGGAAAACTGGCTTCATAAATGCTCATGATTCAATGCATTTCATTTATGGAAATTGACAGCAAACTGTTCAATATGATGACGTGATTTGGGACTGAATATCGTACATTGCACCAACAACAGCAAGCATGGTACTAAAGACAGTAATAAATGAAACACTCCGTATCACCATTATATTACGATTAAGAATTTCCCTTCTCTCTTCCAGCATGTTTTCAGAAATCACCAATAATTGTTTTGGAAAATCCGGGGCCTGACAAAATATCCTCAATGACAAATTGACTGTTTTATCAGGCCATGAACCACCGTCTTTTGACAGGGCTTCACCCAAATTATCACCATCCAGCATATGGTACCTTACCATTTCCAGACGATCTCTCAAATAGGGATTGGCGTTTGGAATGATTTTACCGATTGCTTCCATGGCTGAAAGTCCGCTGGACATCAAACAACCCATTGACTGTAGAAAAATTGCTCCAGTCCAGCTTCTGTAAACTGAATAGATGGGAAGTTTGTCAGCATGATGCCTCAATCCGGAAGACCAGCGGGGAAAAGATAAAATCGTGATCAGGGGAACGATCACTATCAGGCAAATCGCCGCAGGAAAAAACAGGGCAAGAAAATTGCCGGTGGAAAAAACCCAATAGGCCAATCCCTGCCAATTTTCGAGGGGAAACAAACGGCTCAATTCGGGAGCAATTTCAATGCTGAAATACACCAGGACACCATAGGCCATGGTGACAAGTAAAACAGGATAACCCAACAACCCTACCAGGGAATTGTCTTGCTTCCTGTTGGTTTCAAGTGTCTTACAAAATCTGGCAAGATATGTGGCAAACTCATCACTATCCTCGATGGTGTCCAGAATCATGTAGTCGTCATGTGATACCCATTGTCTGAGGGCTTCACCAAAACTGAGGCCATTTTGTAATTTTAACCATATATCAGTATAGATCCTCGCAAGGGTGGATTTTGTATCCTTGCCTTCATTTGTCCTCAAACGCCAAATAACCTCAAGTGCTTCACCACGAGAATAACCTGCATTCAGCAGAGCAATCAGCTCATGGTAAAATTTCATCCTCAGTTTGAAATTGAATTGCATCCTTAGGAATCTCAATTCCAGGGTTTGAAATATATGTGAAAGGAGTATTCCGTTCATTCAGTGATTTCTCCACTCCCTGGCCAAAATGGATGCATGGTAGGGATATTCCGACTTGTAGGATTGCAATAGATCAATTTCCTCCTCGACCTCGTTAATGTCGCAAATCCCCTTGCCAACCTTTATCAGGGCATTGTGCAATATGGGTTTGCCACCACATCCGCCCTTTTCTGCAGGGGATAACCAATACTCTCTCATCCGGACACGCTTATTGCTGGCATAATGCTGAAGAAGGCTCAAATCCGGCAGGATGGTTTCCGCAACAACGGTGCGTCCAATCAAACCATGAAGACATTGACTACAACCGGAACCACGGATAAATATTTTATCAGGATGGATATCAAGGAGATCGGTTATTTCCTTCAGCAGGAAATCTGAAATCCTACCCTCATCATGACCCTGTGGAAGCCCTATTTTGCAATTGGGACACAATACACCGAGCAACCTTTGAAAAATCAACCCCCTGACCACGGAAGGTTCGGTCAGTTTCCAATGCTCAATGCCCAAATCACTCAAGCGATCCAAAATCCCCAGGGCAGAACCGGCATGAACAGTTGTCCATAGGGCGTGCCCTGTCAGTGCCAATTCGATGGCATATCCTGCTAATTCCCGGTCCCTTAATTCCCCAAGTACCACAACATTGGGATCAGATCGCAAGGTTGCCTTAATGGCTTCAATGAATGCTTCACTACGTGTTTGATGCGGCTTGGGGTAAACACCTACATGGATTGCACCATTGATATCCAACTCAACCGGTTCCTCAATGGAATAGATTGATATCTCATGATTCTTTTCCCTAACCATGGTATTAAGTATTCGCTGCAGGGTGGTCGTTTTGCCGGAAGATACCTTGCCAGCCAAAAGATAAAGACCACTCGTTCGTTTCCTCATCAATCCGATGTCGGATACTTGTCTGGACAGGAATCCCAGCTCCTTCAGATCATGATCTCCCCTTGAATTGGAGTACTTTATGCGCATGACCAAGGATGCACAATGACCGGTAGTGGGTGAATACTGCAGTCTTACCAGATCTACTCCCGGGGGCAGCAATCCCGATACTCTGGTTAAAGCTCCCTTCAGAAAGCTGGTTGATCCTGTTTCGGATCCCTGATCTGTAGCTACGGCAAAAGCAGCATTGATGATGGCCTTGCCTTCCTCTGTCGAATGAATGCTGAGACGTCGCAATCGACCATGAATTCTGACCTTGATTTCGCTGAAGGAAGGAAACACGTAGAAATGAATGTCAGAGGCATTCATCCGAGCTGCATCTGCAATGATTCGTCGCAATTCCCTTTGTCTTTCAATCCCACTGAGTTTGCTGGCGGTTTCGTTATTGTGCCGGGAATTCCTTTCATAGATTGCAAGAATTGATTTACTGTCCGTCTCCATGATTTCATGAATGGCAATTTCAGCCCTTCCGGCCCTATCAAGTATCGCCTTTACCTCTGAAGACCACCTGCTTTCCGGTGTAACCACAACATATCCGTTCTGGAAAACGGCAATTCTCGATCTTTCGCTTTTGGAAACCTCCAATCTGCCTCCATTGCCAGAGATCAATATTCCATTTGGTATTTCACTTGGCAATCCCTCCGAAGAAAGGATTGATTGGTTGGATCCTGTATTGGTCATGTTGGAAAAATCGTCTGTCAATTGTTCACTTGATTCTTAAAAACTCTGTTTGGTCGAACTTGCTCAACTCCACAAACTCTTGGGTGATTTGGATTATTTCCTCGCCTGTGGGTAGTTTTTCTCCCTCTTTCAGACTGACTATCTCGTCATCCAGGGAGAAAATGGCCTGCAGGTTTCCTTCACCTCCTATAATTTCTCTCAATCGTCTCTCGAGTACTGATTTCGTCTCACTTGCCTTGGTTTGTTGGTTATCTTCGAACTCCACAATTTCAGTCTGTGGATCTAGGGCATTGTCGATTTTCTGCCCTGCTGTGATAACCTTCATTTCGAGATCGAATAAATCTGCCCGGCCCTTGAGGGCTGCAATTGCCATTTTCGAGGCGATTCTTTTCCCAGCGGGTGTATCACTGAAGTTCTTGAATTTGCCAGGTGAAATTTCGATAGGTACATCCGGACCAAGTATCTCCATCAACTCGATAATGAGTTGGGCCTGTTTGAGTTGTTGCTCCATGAGATAAATGCTTTCGGTAATTTCAGCATGTCTCGACAACAATCCCGTGGCAATGATTACCTTTTCCTTTTCTCTGGTTAATGGGTCTTCACTGAAATGATCAACTTCTATTTCATCCGCTTTAACCAAAAGGTCTTGATCCTCAACTTCCTCATCCGGTATAGGGGTTTCAGTATGGATTGGGTCATCAGCCCCCAAAACATTTTCCTTGTATCCTTGGATTCTTTCCTCTTCAATCAGTGATGTTATTTCTTTCCCTTCACAATCACCTTCGGGACAGCCATTGGTTGTCTTGCGGTTTTCGTTGGTCAACCAGTTCTCATTTTGGTCCTTGTCTTCCCAATTCTGATTATTCAGAAAATTCCCCTGGAAATAGTCCGGCCATTTTGGCATTTTGGGCACTTCCCTGGCCGATATATATCCTACCAGGGATACTAGGCACACAATCAAAAACAGGGTGGTCAAGATTCGGGAGGTCAGGGGAATGTAGGGTTTTGCCTTTTGTTTCATGTATTTGCCTCAATCCTTATGTCTCTGATATCAGTGGTATCTCGACATGATGAAAAATCCTGGCCGTAAGCAGCCAAAGGTTGTTTGAGGGTTTGTAGATCAGCGTCTCCGGTACAATCCCTGGTATATCCCTGAGCAAATCAGCATATTCCCTGATGCCGTATCTGGTTTTGATGCTAAAATCATGCCTGCTGCTGATAGCCGTGGGTGGGGCAGTATTCTGGACCGAAGACCTTGGGCCGCGGTGGTTCAAGTGGAGATCTGCATGGAGGGTCTGAAACCTCTCCCTTAAAATTGTATCCACCTTCCCGGCTTGCCAGAGCCGTTCATCCTCTCTTGATGGAGAATCCGGAATTGATCTTTCCTTTTGGATGTTGGCACATTCTCCATTACAACCTATGGCAATATCAGTACCTGTATATTTGAAGGCCAATTGTCGCAAAAAGCCGGTTGAACCGGAAGGATTCCTCTTTATGGAGGCTGAAACCAAATATCTGGATGATTCCTGTGAGCAGGCCAAGGTGTCAATTTTCCACCCCGGGGATAGGAAGAAAAGCTCCTCCATCAATTCCAGGCAGATATAGGTGAATTCACCGATTCTGCTTTTCCCTACCCAAGGTCTTTCAACCTGTGGCTGGGAATGAGGTTCTTCTGATCTGGGCAATTGAACATCCCTGCTTTCCATTCTTTCAAGTAAATTAATTCCCGCAAAAATGACCAACGCTATGAGTGTGAGCACAAGAGGAATGATAACCAACCACCCCTTGGTTTGGTTTATTGGTTTCAAGCCCAAATGCTGGTTTAAGGTCAGGGCATCCACCAATCGAAATTCCTCGGTGTCTTTGATGTTCCAATCACCAGGTGCAAATTTTCTTTCCCAATCAGGTGCATTGATAAGTGTTGAATACTCATCCTGGGCAGATTTTGAGGAATCGAATACCTTGTCCTGGTAAATGGCTCCATATCTTTTGGCTACGATCCACCAATGATCGGATTCTTCAGTCAGTTTGAACGCAGCGAGCCAGCTGTCTACCGATATGTTTTGATCAAAAAGATTGGCACCAGCCAGCATGTTGGTCGAATAACCTTCCCTCGAACTGGCAAACCCTACCTGCTTGCTGTTTGCTGCCATCCGGAAGAGATCAAGATTATGACGATTGCCACTGGCAAGTTTGGCCTGCTGTTTCAAGGTTAAATCATTCCGAAGGGGTTGCCATAGTAATCCAAGTGCCACTGCAACCTTATTGATATGAAGCACTGCAGGTGGTTGAAAAATTACTGTAGGGTGTTGCCCATCCAGAAAAGAGTCGTTCCCGATATTGTTATTGTTCATGAATGAATTGCTGTTCATCTGGTTTTTCTTTTCAGCAATCTGGGGCGTATGAGAATGACCGTTGCTATTTTCTGGGATTCAGACACGGCCTGATTGCTGAAAAAGCTTCCTTTCTTGTGGTTGGAGGTCAGCCTTTCCCTTTCAAATCCTGCCAAGACAAGGGTTTCGCCATTGCCAAGGATGGCTTGCTGTTCGAATTCCGTGGTGGCAACATTTGGCAGCTGGATGGTTTGATCATTGGAGGTAAACTCCTTGAGGTCATTCAAGTCCGAAATCCTTATGTTGTAATGAAGCAGGATTTCCAGGTTGTTCAGGACACGGGGCAAGAGGGTCATTTCAAAACCGGTAGCAAGCTGTCCGGGAGTAATCCGTGTCAGATTGATCCCATTTTCATCAGCCACCGATTCCACGGTTTTGGCAAAGGCAATCTCCCGTATTACCTGAATTGGAACCATGCGATTATTGGAGGTTGTTGCCCCGGTCCGGGTTTCAACAACAACCTTTCCACGTTTGTTCAAAAGAGACAGGAAGGAATCAACACTGAAATCACCGCTAAGGAGACCGACATTGGCCAAGGTAGTTGCTCCCGTCATGGAACCGGTTTCAACCAATTCGAAAGTATTCCCAGAAGCCGCTTCACCAGCGATAGTGAAGGCAATTCCCACTCCTTCGGATTCCTCTTGGCTAAGTGTCAGTACGCTGACATCAATGGCAATTTGCTGTCCAAGTTCGGAATTGATTTGTTTAATGTATTTACCTACTCGACCATGTGTACTAGGACGGGCATTGAGCAGGAGAGTGCCTGTACCGGCTTCGGTTATCAATTCCTCGTCGACATAAATTAAATTCTTGAGTGATGACTGGATTTCAGTTAGCAAATCCAGATTTACATTGGTTGTTGTGGTACCAATGGTAGATTGGGACGAGGTTGTTGTCGGCAATAATTCCAGCGAATAGCTTTTGAGAACAAACTGATACAGGTTTATGTTTCCATACTCATAAACCCATTCAAGATCATAGTGAGCACTGATACGGTCGAGCACATTGGACAATGATCCCTTGAAATCGGGTTTGATCGAACTGTCCAATCCGTGCTCGGTTAACAATGGCTGAATCGTTGAATGGGGTTCCCCGTTATAGACCGAAAGATTTGTGGCAAATCCCCTGATGTAGGATATGGGTTGGTGATCTGATCCGGCAAAAAGGTAATGCTGAATACCAGTCTGGAAACTTAATCTGTTCAAAATAGTGAGAAGATCGGCATTGGCATTGGACTTCCAAAAAAAGGCATCATCGGTTTGCAATGCAGGTGGCAATTCCTCGGAATTATTGATTGATGCGGGCACCAATCCAAGTTGAATACCTTCCTCATATTGCAAGCCAGATGGAATTGTTGGTACTTTTTCCCTGTATTCCGACAGATGTTGGTATTGTTTCCGGGATTTTGTTTCCATATCCCAGGAATCAAATTGCTTCGTATTGTTGCAACCAGATAGGAA
>CAZHIL010000440.1:0-1507 GCA_964532985.1 uncultured Albidovulum sp.
AATCAATACTACCTGAGCAACATGATGCAACATTGCTGCTGGACCGTAATGGATATCCGGGTGAAATCTTAATTGATCTGGGAACCGATGATCAGTTTATGGATTTATTGCAACCCAATGCATTTGTCTCGGTAATGGTGAGTAGAGGCCAAAAGGGAAGTTTCAACATGCGCGAAGGATATGACCATAGTTATTTTTTTGTGACCACATTTATCAATGATCATGTCGAACATCATTTCCGAAGTCTGCAAAAGGGATAATACCCTGGTCAATCCGAAACTACAGCTTGATAGAACTCCCGGTCGGGAAAACCGTCCGGTATCCATCCTCTGGACTTTTGGTATTGTTGAATTGATTTTATGGTTTTAGGGCCGGTAAGCCCATCAATTCCACCTGTATCATACCCCTTACCTACCAAAAATGACTGAACTTTCTTCAATTCGCTTCTAGTAAGGTATGTTTCATTTGGAGGCCAGCTGGAGACCAGCGACTGTTTTCCAGTTAAACAGTTTGCAAGGTAACCAACTGCAAGGGCATATGGTCTTGATGGATTATAGGCAAGTATGGATTTGAAATTACAAAAAAGAGCGAATTTGGGGCCATTCTTGCCTGTCGGAGAGATAATTTCCGTATTTGCATTCAAAGGTACCTCTTTGTTTACAAATTTTATTCCCTCCGTTTGCCAGCTGGAAACAGTAGATACGTGACCATTATTCAACTTCATGAAATTAAACCCCGGTGGCACCATTACTTCTGACAATACTGGTAGGCATTCCTCCCAGTCATGTTTGTCGAGATAGTTAGCAGTTGATGCCAAAGCATCCAGAGGGTCATCACCCCAAATATCAACTTTCCCTCTGTGACGAACATCAATCCCATATTTAAGATATACGGTGGGCATGAATTGAGTGTGCCCCATGGCACCTGCCCAAGATCCCTTGAATTGATCAGGGCGAACTATTCCATTGTGAAGGATTTGCAGGGCGGAAATCAGGTTATGTTCAAAAAAATCCCTTCGGCGTGTGTTGGTTGCTGCGAGTGTAGCCAAGGCATCTAGTACAGGATGATCACCCTTGATTTCACCATATCTTGTTTCAACTCCCCAAATTGCGACCAGAACTTCCTGGGATACAGGCAAACCAAAATCCCAGATAGTTCCCAAAGTTTTTGATTCTAAACTGAGTTTCTCCTTACCGGTAACAATTTGAGTGTCTGAGGTTAAAATTTCGAAGTATTTCTGAAGAGAAAATATTTCTTCGGGTTGGTTGTTTGATTTATTCCAGACCTTTTCATCAAAGCAAACCGTTTCCAGATGTGCTAATAACTCTAAATCTTCATGGGAACTTCGTGTTTGAGCAAAAAAGGACTCACGCCATTTTTCGAAGTGGGATATGAGTTCTGAACTCATCAGTAATTAATCACACAACAAGTTTAAATTGTCGGTTTCAAACTTCTTTATGAGTTTTCTGGAATTTTCTTTGCTGCTCTGGAGAAGCCTCTTTTTGAT
>CAZHIL010000441.1:0-9358 GCA_964532985.1 uncultured Albidovulum sp.
GAAAGTTTTCATACCATCTTTGGGCAGCTATGGCCATGGCCTTAAGTCCAACTATGTCTTTGGGCCTACCGGGCATATGGACCTCACCAGCAGAAATCAGGGTAGTTACACCTCCATTGAGGGTAGAATCGATCCAGTGTAGTTGTTGTTGTCTGGGGGTATAGTCACCAACGACAGGATGAATATGGCTGTCGATCAATCCAGGCGAAATCGTAACACCATTGGCATCTATGACCTGACTAGGTTTGTCTGTGTTCAGATCATTTTCAAAACCAATAGCAGATATCTTGCCGTCTATACAAACAATACAATCCCCATCCAAAATTGGTTGTTCCAATTTTCCAGACAGGATCATCCCAATGTTTTTTATAACCAGTTTGTTTTCTGAAGTACCCATTTTTCTTTCTCAATAAAAATTGCCATTCTTGAAGATCTGGCCTGCTTCCCTTATTCATTACTACAACTGATATATCACGATAGGAAAAATATTCTAATCAGATTTCTTATTCGTTTGCTCCTATTGTGGAATATTTCTAGGAACTAAAACAGCCCTTGCTAACAAAGAAATTAAATTGGAGTCATTCCTGTTATGGTCGTTGCAGATTCAGTAACATCCCAACCGATTTCCATACCTAAAGGAGTTTTTTGCGAAAAGGTTGTGTCCGTAGAGCATTACACTGACAGGCTGTTCATGTTCAGGATTACCCGGCCCACTTCCTTCCGGTTTCGATCGGGGGAGTTTGTAATGATTGGGCTTCCCAATGCTGAAAGGCCAATTTACAGAGCCTATTCGATAGCCTGTCCGAGTTGGGATGATGAATTGGAATTTTATTCGATAAAGGTTCCAGATGGTCCCTTGACCAAGGATTTGCAGAAAATCAAGATTGGAGATGCAATCCTGATGAGACCCAAACCAACCGGAACGTTGGTAAATGATGCCCTCATTGATGGTAAAAACCTCTATTTGTTTTCCACGGGAACAGGTATAGCACCATTTGCTTCCGTTATCAGGGATCCAGAGACCTACGAGAAATTCGAAAACATCATTCTTACCCACACCTGTAGGCAGGTTGCTGAACTGGAGTACGGTAAAAAGCTATTTGAATTGACGCTCGATGATCCTTTGGTAGGTGATGAGGCTAAAATCCAGCTGAAGTATTACCCAACAGTTACGCAGGAAGAGTTTACAACAATCGGCAGGGTTACTGATCTTGTACAATCCGGTAAGATTTTTGATGACTTGAATCTGCCTGATCTTGATCCGAAAAGGGATAGAGGCATGATTTGCGGATCCATGGGCTTTCTCAAGGACATGAAGGATATTCTCCTTGACAGGGGATTCGTCGAAGGTTCGAACAGCTCACCGGCAGATTTCGTGGTCGAGAGAGCATTTGTGGGTTGATATATTTTTTGTCACCAAAAAATTCCATCCGAAACTTGACTTGGCGATAAAAAATATTGCACCGCAGCACTAAAATATTATTTATTATTTTCCCTGAACCAAAACCTTGGATTTTTGAGAATAATTATGACACAGCCTTTAGAACAAATTGATCTCCCCACCGGAGAAATCAAAGACCTTTATCAGATGGGCGAAATCCCTCCCCTTGGTCATGTTCCCAAGTCAATGCATGCTTGGGTTATCCGCAGGGAAAGGCAGGGAGTACCAGTTGATGCCATGAAGGTGGAAGTGGTTGATGTCCCCACGATAGACAGTCTCGAGGTATTGGTGCTGGTTATGGCTGCGGGTGTAAATTATAACGGTGTTTGGGCAGGGCTTGGTACGCCAATCTCAATGTTTGATGTTCACAAGGCCGAGTATCATATTGCCGGATCTGATGCTTCCGGAATAGTTTGGGCCGTTGGTGACAAGGTTCGTCGATGGAAGGTTGGTGACGAGGTTGTCATTCATTGTAACCAAGATGATGGCGATGATGAGGAATGCAACGGTGGTGATCCAATGTTTTCCGCTTCCCAAAGAATTTGGGGCTACGAAACGCCTGATGGTTCATTTGCACAATTCACACGAGTTCAATCCCAGCAGTTGATGAAGAGGCCCCAGCATCTGACTTGGGAGGAAAGTGCCTGTTATACCTTGACCTTGGCAACTGCCTATCGAATGCTTTTCGGGCATCGTCCTCACATTCTTCGACCAGGACAAAATGTACTTGTATGGGGTGCTTCGGGAGGATTGGGTTCGTATGCCATTCAGTTGATAAATACGGCTGGTGCCAATGCGATAGGAATAATTTCCGATGAAAGCAAGAGAGATTTCGTTCTGGACCTTGGAGCCAAGGGAGTTATCAACAGGAAGGATTTCAATTGCTGGGGACAATTACCCAAGGTCAACTCCATGGAGTACAAGGAATGGTTTTCCGAAGCAAGGAAATTTGGCAAGGCCATCTGGGATATTACCGGCAAGGGTAAAAATGTTGATATCGTATTTGAGCATCCCGGGCAGGCAACCTTCCCGATATCTACCTTTGTCGTAAAGCGGGGCGGTATGGTGGTAATTTGTGCAGGCACATCGGGGTATAATCTGACTATGGATGCCCGATATGTCTGGATGCACCAGAAAAGAATTCAGGGCTCACACTTCGCCAATCTCAAGCAGGCAAGCCAGGCCAACCAGTTGGTGCTGGAAAAGAGGATTGATCCTTGCATGTCCGAAGTATTTGGATGGGATCAGATACCTGATGCCCATATGAAAATGTATCATAATGAACATAAACCAGGTAACATGGCGGTCATGGTTTCTGCTCCCTATCCAGGACTAAAAACCTTTGAGGATGTTATTGAAGCAAGTGAACCAGCTCTGGTGGTTTAGAATCTTTTGACTTGAATTAAGAATTTGATTTTCCAACGGCAAGCCAGCCTGACTTGCCGTAATACCTATTGGGTTTTATTCAATGTGAAAATCTCTTCAGAGGTTATTTCCAAGAATTTGAAAAAAACAAATAACCTTTGTTTTGGATTTTTACTGGCTTCGGTATAAACCCTACTCCAATGAATATTGTTGAAAATCGGATTCTTTCAAAAACCATAGAAAGACCGAACCACTATATTCCCTACAGATTGTACCTTAATTGGTTGGATTAGGTTGTGAAAGTCGCAGATTATATAGTAATTGGTTCAGGAAGTTCGGGCTCTGCCCTGACTTTCAGATTGGCCCAAAACTCTGACGACAGAATTATTGTACTTGAGTTTGGAGGTTCTGATTTCGGGCCATTTATCAACATGCCTGCAGCCCTTTCATACCCTATGAATATGAAGAGATATGATTGGGGGTACTTTACTGAACCGGAACCTTATTTGGATGGAAGACAGATAGCAGCCCCTCGGGGTAAAGTGATAGGAGGATCTTCCTCAATTAATGGGATGGTTTATGTAAGAGGGCATGCCAGGGATTTTGATAATTGGGCCCAACTGGGTGCCAGTGGTTGGTCCTACAGGGATGTTGTTCCCTATTTCCGCAGGATGGAA
Source organism: uncultured Albidovulum sp. (assembly GCA_964532985.1). GTDB lineage: Bacteria > Pseudomonadota > Alphaproteobacteria > Rhodobacterales > Rhodobacteraceae > MPNP01. The sequence goes on from CAZHIL010000441.1 coordinate 3,484, forward strand.
AATTGGCATGATTGTGGTTCTGGTGGTGATCCGGAAATAAGGGGTAACGATGGACCTTTGCATGTTACCCGGGGGGAAAGGAAAAATCCCCTGATAGAAGCCTTCGAATTGGCAGGGGTACAGGCTGGCTATCAAACAACCGAAGATTATAACGGGTTCAAACAGGAAGGGTTTGGACCGATGGAGCAAACCATTTGGAAAGGCAAGCGTTGGTCGGCAGCATCTGCGTATCTCAAGCCTGCCTTGCAAATGTCCAATGTTGAAATGATCAGGTGTTTGGCTCGCAGGATAATTTTCGAGGGTAGGAAAGCTGTTGGGGTTGAAGTTGAAATTGGCCAAAGAACAGAGGTAATACGGGCCAACAAGGAAATTATTGTTTCTGCATCAGCCTTCAATTCCCCTAAACTGCTCATGTTATCTGGCATTGGTCCTGCAGAAGAATTAGCTGAATTGGGGATAGAAGTTCTGGTTGACCGTCCCGGAGTTGGAAGCAATTTGATGGATCATCCGGAAGTTTATATCCAGCAGGCATGCAAACAGGATGTTTCCCTTTACAAATATTGGAATTGGTCGGCCAAATTCATTGCAGGAGTACAATGGACCCTTTTCCGGACTGGAGTTGGTACATCCAACCACTTTGAAAGTTGTGCCTTCATCAGGTCATCCCCTGGAGTGGAGTATCCCGATATTCAGATTCATTTCCTCCCGATTGCCATCAGGTATGATGGTCAGGCAGTTTCCGAAGGTCATGGCTATCAGATGCATATCGGACCAATGAGGTGTTCCTCAAGAGGGAAGGTTTCACTCAGGGACAGCAACCCCAATACACCACCCAAAATACAATTCAACTATCTGGCAGAGCAAAAGGATATCAGTGATTTCAGAAAATGCGTAGCTGTTGCCAGGGAGATTTTTGCTCAGCCAGCTTTTGATCCCTATCGGGGAAAGGAAATTCAACCCGGTGTATATGTCCTAGCCGATGATGAAATCGATCAATTTGTCCGGGAACATCTTGAAAGTGCCTATCATCCCTCAGGAACATGTCGAATGGGAAGTGTAAATGATAAACTTGCTGTTGTTGATCCCCAATGTAAGGTAATCGGCGTTGATAATCTCAGGGTAATTGACAGCTCAATATTCCCACAAGTAACCTATGGCAATACCAATGGACCCTCCATCATGGTTGGCGAGAAGGGTGCAGATTTTATCCTTGGAAAAACCCTTCCACCTGATGAAAATGCAGAGGTTTGGATTAATCCCAACTGGGAAACAAGTGACAGATGAAACATAAACTCAAGAATATTGGTAAATCATGAATCAGCTTATTTCATCAATTGATCCATCTTCACCTGAGTTTACTCAAAACCAGGAGGCCATGTCGGCCTTAATCAGAGACTTACGGGAGTTAACCGCCAAGGTTCAGGAAGGTGGCGGTAAGAAGGCCATGGAGAGACACCGAAGCAGGAATAAATTACCTGCAAGGGAACGAGTGAAACTGCTTCTTGATGTGGGTACTCCATTTTTGGAACTTTCCCCTTTGGCTGCCCATGAAATTTACAAGGAAGAGATTCCAGCCGCAGGATTGGTATCCGGTATCGGTTTGGTTCAGGGAAGGCACTGCCTGATTATTGCAAATGATGCGACTGTTAAAGGCGGGACCTATTACCCTCTAACCGTGAAAAAGCATCTGCGGGCACAGGAAATTGCACTTCAGAATCAACTGCCCTGTATTTATCTGGTGGATTCGGGTGGGGCCAATTTACCCCATCAGGATGAAGTATTTCCAGACAGGGATCATTTCGGCAGAATTTTCTATAACCAGGCCACCATGTCGGCGAAGGGTATACCTCAAATTGCAGCAGTCATGGGATCGTGTACTGCAGGTGGGGCCTATGTTCCGGCCATGTCAGAGGAGAGTGTCATTGTAAAGGGCAATGGGACCATTTTTCTGGGTGGACCGCCCTTGGTTAAAGCCGCAACGGGAGAAGAGGTGACAGCTGAAGAGTTGGGTGGAGGTGATGTACATGCCAGAATATCAGGGGTTGCTGATCATCTTGCTGAAAACGATTATGACGCCATTACTAGAGTCAGGAGAATAATATCCAACCTCAAGGAACCCGATTTTCCCATTTCCCCAACTGAACCTGCCAACCCAAAATATGATTCGCTGGAGTTGAATGGAATTGTACCGGCAGACCTCAGGAAATCCTTTGATATCAAGGAAGTGATTGCAAGAATAGTCGACGGTTCGGAGTTTGACGAGTTCAAGGAACTTTATGGGACAACACTCATTTGTGGATTCGCCAGAATACACGGGATTAGGGTAGGAATACTGGCCAATAATGGCATTTTGTTTTCGGAATCGGCATTGAAAGGTACGCATTTCATTGAAATTTGTTGCAAGCGAAACATTCCTCTGGTGTTTTTGCAGAATATTTCCGGGTTCATGGTTGGAAAATCCTATGAAGCCAGGGGCATTGCCAAGGATGGGGCAAAACTTGTAACTGCTGTTTCCTGTGCACAGGTACCAAAAATCACCATAATTGTGGGAGGATCCTTCGGAGCAGGTAATTACGGCATGTGTGGCCGAGCATTTAACCCCAGGTTTTTATTCACATGGCCCAATGCCAGAATTTCGGTCATGGGTGGTGAACAGGCTGCCAGTGTGCTTGCGACAGTCAAGCGGGATAACCTTGAGAGGGCAGGTGAGGATTGGAACGAGGAAGAGGAAGAAGCGTTCAAACAACCCATCCGGGATAAATTCGAGAAGGAAGGACATCCCTATTATGCAACTGCCAGGCTTTGGGATGACGGAATTATCGAACCAAAGGATACCAGAATGGTTTTGGGTTTGACCCTGTCTGTTACCATGGGCAGATCACCAGAAGAAACAGAATTCGGCGTCTTTCGAATGTAGTCAAACACCCGGAATAGATACCATCAGCCGTGATAAACAAAATATTGATAGCCAATAGGGGTGAAATTGCCTGCAGGATAATTCGTACCTGTAAACGGATCGGAATTGCAACAGTGGGTATCTATGCACCTAACGACCGAAACTGCCTGCATGTTAAACTGGCAGATGAAGCCTATTGTATAGGGTCTGGTGAGATGGGTACGGGTTATCTCAATGGGGTGGGCATCCTTGAAATTGCTCTCAAAACCAATTCCGATGCGATTCACCCAGGATATGGTTTCCTTTCGGAAAACCATGATTTTGCTCAAAAGTGTAGCGATAATAATATCGTATTTATTGGTCCTTCCCCTGAAGTGATCAAAACCATGGGATTGAAGAACGAAGCCAAGACCATAATGGCTGAGGCAGGTATACCCGTTATAACAGGGTTTAATCCACAAGAACAGGATCATGCCTCTTTTCTTGTGCTGGCAGAAAAGGTAGGGTACCCGGTAATGCTCAAGGCAGTTGCCGGCGGCGGAGGCAGGGGGATGCGGGTAGTCGAATCCAAAAACGAGATGAGTGAATCTCTAGATTCTGCCAAAAGAGAAAGCCTGTCTTCTTTTGGAAACGATAAACTGATCATTGAAAAATATGTCAATTCCGCCCGCCATATTGAGGTCCAGATCATCGGCGATAATTACGGCAATGTTACCCATCTGTTTGAAAGGGAATGTTCTCTGCAAAGAAGGCACCAGAAGGTAATTGAGGAAGCCCCGGCACCGGGACTACAAAAAGCAACAAGGGATAAATTGTTCGAGGCGGCAATTATAGGTGGCAAGGTAATTGGCTATAGTGGAGTAGGAACTTTTGAATTTCTGGTGGACCCAGATGGTCATTTTTGGTTTCTGGAAATGAATACCCGAATACAGGTAGAACATCCAGTAACTGAATTCATAACCGGTTTGGATATCGTAGAACTCCAAATCCGGGTTGCCAGAGATGAACAATTACCAGAAAATTTGAAAACAATTAAGGCTAGGGGACATGCAATCGAAGCAAGATTGTATTTGGAAAATCCCGATTTTACCCCCAGTTTCGGCAAGCTTTATCATTTGGGATTACCGGAGGAAGATAAAAACCTGAGGATAGATCGAGGAGTGATTGAGGGGGATGAAGTATCCCTAAACTACGATCCGATGATTGCCAAACTTATCGGTTATGGTTCAACTAGGGAACAGGCACTCGAAGTTATCCACAATGGATTAAGGTCACTCAAGATAGGAGGTCCTGCAACCAACGAGGATTTCTTGCTTTCCCTTGTCAAAAATCCCCATGTTAAGTCAGGCGAATTTGATACAAAATTTATCGAAACAAACATTGAAGACCTGCGTCCTCACCAAGATATTTCCAATCAACTTTTGGCGATTTCAGCCTATGCCTTAATGATTAAATCAGATTTTTCTGGAAAGAACCATTCACCATGGTTTGATAACTCCGGATGGAGGCTTGGGACTTCATTAGGTCGAGAGATCAAACTACTATTTGATAACAGGATAAGGGACTTTGTCCTTCAGGGAAATACTATTTCACTTCGGGCAGAAAATTTCTCATTTAGTGTTAAGGGTGAGTGGATAGGTCCTCGGGATTTTCACGGCAAAATTGACCAAGAAGAATTTTTCCTTGAGATATACAGCGATCAAGATGATTTTACCGTTTTCACCTCTGATCAAAAACTGAGGTTGAAGCGCATATCAGAGTTCCAGGAAACCCGGAGGTCAAACAATCACTCTGGAACTCTAACATCTCCAATGCCAGGAGTAATTGTAAATGTTTTGGTCAGCAAGGAGCAAGAAATCACAGAAGGAGAATCACTACTTGTTCTAGAAGCCATGAAAACCGAACATGTGATACGGGCACCACATGCCGGTATAGTCAAAGAGTTGTTCTTCTCCCTAGGGGATCAGGTTTCGGAGGGGGTTGAACTTCTTACAATACGGAAATGAATTCAGAATGGAATTATTCGCTCAGGGTTAATAACGATTGTCATTCACTTGGCGATTGTAGTTTATCAACATTTTCCAGGAAATATTGCTGAACCAGTTTAGGGATAACTTGCCTAATTATTATTCAAGTGTTCTAATAATTCAGCAGAAACCCCAACAGCGATTTGCCACGGATGTTTTCCCAAATCACTCTTTCCAATTGGACATTTGACTTGATTTAGAGTCTCTTCGGCAAGGCCCAAATTCAGAAGTCTTTGTTTGAATCTCGACCATTTGGTCCTTGAACCGATCAGACCAAGATATGAAAAGTCTTTCCTTAGCAATCCTTCCATGATTTTCAAATCAAGATCATGAGAATGGGTGAGTATCAGAAACAACCCTCCCGTTGGTGCGTATTTTGTGAGTTGCTCAGGATCAGTGGCAACAACCTTATTCACGCCTGCAGGTATATCAGTTGGAAAGCGGTCCTCCTGAAAATCAATCCAGGTAATTTCAATTGAAGGGAGTTTTGAAACAAGATTTACAATGGCTGTTCCTACGTGTCCTGAACCAAAAACCCACAATTTTTCCCTGATTGCAACCATCTTTTCAAGCAACCATCCATCTTTGAGGACAGGAAGATTTTCAACCGGTGGAAAATTTTCTACCACTTTGCTATCGATGTCTCTTTCTATGGGTCTACCGTAAATTGTCTGGTCGGTGGTTTTTGCCTTGATAGAGTTAACTTCATCAATGTTGAAGTACTCAAGAACAAATTTGACATGCCCCCCACAACATTGACCCAATCCAGGACCAAGAGGTTGGGAGATTACGAGTGGGTTTTGATTACCGTCAGTCAATCTTTGGTGACAGATATCGAGTATTTTATACTCTAGTGCACCCCCGCCTATGGTACCTTTCTGACCTTTGATCCAGACCAGCATTCTGGTACCTGTATCCCGTGGAGTGGAACCTTGGGTGGCAACAATCAGAA
>CAZHIL010000442.1:0-1583 GCA_964532985.1 uncultured Albidovulum sp.
TTATTGCCCTTCATCAAGCAGGATTTATTGCCTCGGTTGCACCACTTGGGACTGCTGTAACTCCTGAACACCTCATCCAATTATTGCGGCTGTCCCAACGACCCATTTTGGCCATGGATGGAGATGAGGCAGGAATTAGAGCAGCCAAAAGAATTGTTGATCTAGTACTCCCGTTACTTGAACCTGGTAAAACCGTACGGTTTTGCACCCTACCTGATGGGCTTGATCCAGATGATCTCATTAGAAAGAGGGGGATCTCTGGTATGGAGGAATGCCTCGACAAAGCCATGGAATTAAATGACTTCATCTGGGCCTCTGAAACTGTTGACAAGCGATTCGATACACTGAACTCAAAGATGGTATTGAAGGAAATCCTCAATGGAAAAATAAACCAGATCAAACATTTCGTTGTCCGAAATATCTACAAAGAGGATTTCAATAATCGGTATTGGGAAAACTTTGTTCAAACTACTCCAAAAGGTAAGCGTAAAAAACTTTTTGAAGCCAGTGAGCAATCAAAGCAAATCAAAGAATCCCTGAATAAAACTGGTAAACTGAACAAGGGCAGCGAGCTATTTTTTCTGGAAGCTACATTGATTTCCCTTTGCTTACATCACCCGGATATCATTGAAAGTGAAATTGGTAGCCTTGAATCATATGATTTTGAATCTGATGAATTGAATGGAATCAGGTCTGAATTGTTAAGGGAAACAGAAAGCAAAGCTACTTCCAACGACAGCTTTCTTGATATACTAAAAGAAGGGGAATATTCGCAGGAAATTCAGGAGCTTCTGGATATCGGTGAAATTAATATTCTTCCTGAAATCGCCAACCAATACTCCCTCACAAAAGCAAGAGTACTTTTTCAGGAAATTCTCGACTGGTTGCAAATTCTCCAAGAAGAAAAAAACTTGAAACAGGAACTCACAAGAACTCCTGAATTGGAAGTCGAGAAGGTCAAGTTATTGAGCAAACAGCTCAAGGATACTACCCTGAAGCGAGAAAGTATCGAAAGTAATATTCTGGATCAGGATACAGCCACTTCCCAAAATGGGACCAGCGAGCAAATGGATGACACAGTTCATCTGGAAGGAATAATTGCTTCGGTATTAACCACTGATAATTCTACATTTCAAGACGGTAGAAAAATCAAGCCTTCGGATAAAACACCACCGCCAGATGATAATGTAGTCGTCATGGATAATTCCCACAGGGTACCGAAGGAAGATATCAACGAGTTGATGAATCTTGTGAACAAGTGAGTCACTAACCTTCTACAATCATCTCATTAAATGGATTTTGTGTACTGTGGGTACCTGACCGAATACTTTATGTATCTTGATTCATTTGGTTTCCTGGTATCGGCAAAACGTAAATTCCTGAATCGGCATCTTTGAAAATTGAATCAAAAAAACTATCTATTGTTTTAATGGGCCTTGAGGCTAGTACGCACTGTTAAACAATACCTGAGGTTTTAAATGTAGCCAAATGGAGGTCACCCGCCAAAAGCTATGAAGGATAGGCAGCCCAATCTTCCCCTGATTGTCAACAACAACGGAACTATTTATGGCAATTAATTCGAG
>CAZHIL010000443.1:0-2243 GCA_964532985.1 uncultured Albidovulum sp.
TGCATTCCTGAATCCAAACTTCTGGCCGAGTTCAAGGGATGAATCCCATGCTTCCTGGGCCTTTTCGACAATTTCCTTGTGCGGACATTCCTCCATCACCAAAGGTATGGGTTTAATCTTCAGCCCTTCATAACCTGAAGTGAGGCCGAAAGCAGCCCGTCGATGATTTCTGATTACCCTCAACATTGCTTCCGAATTGGCGTCATATCCCTTGAATGCACCTAACTCTTTTGCCATTTCGGCCGAGGTTCGATAACTCAAGCCGGTCAAGAGAGCCGTAATCGCTCCACAGGTCGCCCTGCCCCTTATTGAATCATAGGGGATACCCATATGCATCAACAAACCGCCCAAATTAGCATAACCCAACCCGAGAGTTCTGAATTTATACGAGAGATCGGCAATTATCTTGGATGGAAATTGTGCCATGTGGACTGAAATTTCCAACACGATTGTAAAGAGTCTGGTTACATGTTCAAACTCTCGCGTATCAAATTGACCGTCATGATAGAATTTCAACAGATTCAAGGATGCAAGGTTACATGCCGTGTCATCAAGAAACATGTATTCGGAACATGGATTCGAAGCCCTGATCGGACCACTGTTGGGACAGGTATGCCATGCATTGATCGTATCATGAAATTGTACACCTGGATCGGCACAGGCCCAAGCTGTTTGACTGACCTGATTCCAGAGGTCTGCAGCCTTTACCGTTCTTGCAACTTCTCCGCTGGTTCGATATTTCAGCTCCCATTCTTGATCGTTTCTGGCTGCCTCCATAAACCCGTCGGTAACCCTAATGGAATTATTGGAATTCTGGCCGGATACGGTTGCATATCCCTCCGATTGCCAACCGGAATCTATTTCGGCAAAATCAATCGAAGTGTACCCTTGTTTGGCAAACTGTAGAATTCGGTTGATGAATCCTTCGGGTACCATTGCTTCCTTGGCTTCGACTATGGCCTTTCTCAACTCCTTGTTGGACTGTGGATCACTTGCCTTTGCCAGAGGGAGATCAGAAGAATTGACAGCCCCAAAGAGTTTGTTCAGGTGTTTGGAAATGACCTTTGATCCGGCAACAAGCGAAGCAACCTTGTGCTCTTCCTTTTCTTTCCAGTTAATGAATTCCTCGATATCGGGATGATCAATATCACAAATGACCATTTTAGCTGCCCGGCGGGTTGTCCCTCCCGATTTGATGGCTCCGGCGGCACTGTCGCCGATATTCAGGAAACTCATCAATCCGCTGGATTTGCCACCACTTTCCAGTGGTTCATCGGCAGCTCTCAGGTTCGAGAAATTTGTTCCAGTTCCCGAACCGAATTTGAACAACCTTGCTTCCCGCGCCCATAAATCCATAATGCCGCCTTCGTTAACAAGGTCATCCTCGACAGACTGGATAAAACAGGCATGCGGTTGTGGTCGATAGTAGGAACTGTCGGATTTTTTGATTTCACGGGTGGTTTCATCATAATAATAATGACCTTGTCCTGCACGTGAGATGCCATAGGCCCAGTGGATACCCGTGTTGAACCATTGGGGAGAGTTGGGGGCTCCTCTCTGGGTTGCTAGTATATACCTCATTTCATCAAAGAATGCCCGTGCATCATCCTCCGTGGTGAAATAGTTGCCCTTCCAGCCCCAATAGGTCCACGCCCCCGCCAGTCGGTCAAAAACCTGCTTGGCTGATTTCTCCGGTCCAAATCGCTCGCTTTCCGGAACTCTTTCCAATGCTTCCAGATCGGGTTCCCTCGACTGAAGAAAATCTGGTACCCCTGGCTCATCCCTCTTTTTCAAGCAAAGGGGAACACCCGCCTTTCGAAAATATTTTTGAGCCAATACATCAACAGCTGTCTGACTCCAGTTTTTTGGTACCTCAATTCCCTCGGTTTTAAATACCGCTTTTCCACTTGGATCCGAAATTACTGAATTGACTTCTGAAAATTCTATTCCCTGATATGGACTCTCGTTTTTTTCAGTAAAATACCGCTTTATCTGTACCACCTGTCTAATCCCCTATTTTAGGTTTTTTTTGTTAAAAAATCCTTTATTTAGTTATTTTGCCAAACCATACTACCAGATATAGTGTTCAAATGGAAATGAACAATCCGTAAAAATTAACCGCAAATGTATATTTTTTCAGAAAAAATTTAGGGGTAAAACACAAAAATTCTAAACCGGTATTGTTTGCTTAATGAAGTGGGTTTTTTTTCAAATAAATTCGGGGTTTGGAGCTCAAATTTATT
>CAZHIL010000444.1:0-19783 GCA_964532985.1 uncultured Albidovulum sp.
GTTGCAAGGACACGGTATTCGCACTTCAACTCTTCCTGCCCGTTAAGGATCATCAACGGTACATTGTTGTTGGCTAGTGCCTTGCGAAGAGATTTGATAGCCATTCTGGGGTTAATCCGGGCAGACAGGTTATCGGCTATCAACCAGCCGATTGGACTTTTCGGTTTCCAACCCGAGCAATCAGCTGTACTTACAATTCTCCACTCAGCCTGTCCTTTCCAATTTTTTTGAGCCTCATCGGACCGCGACATGGCAAGTTCATGACCCTTTTCATCCATGATGGGTTGAAGGCGTCCACACCTGCAATAGTGTGTATCTATATCACTGGCAGAATAGATCTCCTTCCACCAGTCTTCAGCCATGAGCAAACTGTCAAATTGAAACTGTTTTTTTGCCTCCCAGGGTTCTGGGACGTGGGGAGTCAAGGCACCAACTAGGCCATAGCTGGATGATCTTTGATAATGTTGATGATCCACGACACTAACCCGGGCTCCTCGCTTCGAACATTCCCAGGCAATTGAAAGCCCAAAGACTCCCATACCTACAATTTCCAGATCAAAAATCCCGTTACTCACTGAAATTGGACAACTCCCGCTTGATGATTTTAAAGTAACTTCCTTGTAGTATTTGATAGAAACGATTGTAGAATAAAAGGAACTTGCCAAAAGAAAAGGTTACGATGGTTTTGTCCAAAGAAAAAGTTGCACCGCAATATCCTGCTTATCTGGAATTGTATTGGGATTATGACAGGCAGTTGCGTTCGGCGAGGTTTCAGGACATCTTTTTCAGCTCCAATGGTATTGAGGAAACAAGACATGTCTTTATCGACGGCAATGACCTCCCTACCAACTTCAAAGAAAACTTTCATATTGGTGAACTTGGCTTTGGTACTGGTTTAAACCTGTTTGTTGCCCTTCAGCTTTGGCGAGAGAGATGTCCCGATAGTATATTGCAATACACCTCCTTTGAAATTGCCCCCTTACCAAGCAAGATAATAACTGAGGCTCTTGAAGAGTTTGATGCAATCGGGGATATATGCAGGGAATTTCTGAGTGAATGGGAGAAAGGGAAAACCAAAATAGAAATTCCAAATCTTGCCTTTGAATTGATTGTCGGTGATGTAAGGGAAACAATTCATGCGTTCAACAAAAAGGTGGATTGCTGGTTTCTGGATGGATTTTCACCAAGTACCAATCCGGAAATGTGGGAAGAGGACTTATTGCAACATGTAACCGACAGAACCAGACCCGGAGGTACATTTGCCACCTATTCATCAGCATCATCGGTTCGGAAAAACCTGATGAAAGCAGGATTCAAAATTTCTAGAGTACCCGGATTTGGAAAAAAGAAACATATGTTGAAAGGGGTATTGTCCAAATAGCAAAAGGAGGATTGGTATTGGTTGTACATATTGAAGGGAAATCTGTTGAAACGGCTCTGAACTGGCTGGAATTGACCGACTGCTTGCAGGAAGGGCATCTATATCCCCAACCTCAATTGGAGGATAACCTGCTTATCCAAGGCTCCAACAGGTTGCTGAACAGATTAGCATGGATTGAAGGTTTGGGAAGTGCTGTCAAGACCTGTACCATATATCCCGACAATGCCAAATATGAAATCCCGACTATTAATGGCATGATGACCATCTTCTCTAACGATAGCGGCAAACCTGAAGCCATCATCGACTTTCATCTAGTTACCAAGTGGAAGACTGCCGCAGACTCTCTTTTGGCTGCTTCCCTGCTGGCCCCTCACAACCCTCAGAAATATCTTATTATTGGGGCGGGAACCGTTGCTAGGTCATTGGTTGAGGCATACTTGACCCGCTTTCCGGAACTGGAGATTATGGTGTGGAACAGAACCAGAAGCAGGGCCATGGAGTTAATCAGAGACTACCAGGATTTTTGTGTCATAAACCATGCCGAAGATTTGCCGAAAGCTGCAGAGATGTCCGATATCATCAGCTGTACAACCATGTCCCAAGAGCCAGTATTAAAGGGAGATTGGATTTCTCCACGGACCCATATCGACCTTATTGGTGCATTTACACCTGAGATGCGTGAGGCTGATGACAAAATTTTTCAAATCGGGGATTTGTTTGTTGATTACCGAAGAACCACAATAGGTCATATCGGCGAACTGACAATTCCAATGGCCAACGGCATTCTGTCAGAGAATGATGTGGTTGCAGATTTTTACGACATTCAAACAGCTAGATTTGCCAGGAAATCAGATGAAAGTGTGACGGTTTTCAAGAATGGAGGGGGAGCACATTTGGATTTGATGACCGGAAAATACATTTACCAGCAATGGCAACAATCCCAAGGTCAGGTATGATGAGTTTTGGTGATAACCATTATTTTGGTTCCCTTTTGGTCACCGATGCTTAAAAGGCTGATTTTGATTGCAATAAGGCGGATTAAAACCGAATTTTTTAAACCGGTGAATCGTATCTGATGTCAAATATGACCGAATAAAAAATTGAGCCAGAAAAAATTATTCATCTTGCTTGTCAAGGATACAGCATTTTACTTGACAACATGAAAAAAAATAAATAACTAGTTAGTTACTTATGATCCAAAGGCCTGTATTTAACGTCCCTTTGGATGAATAATATTAGAGAGGAGTGAAATATGTCTTTTATCAAAAAGTTTATTGAAGCAGAGACCCTTTCACGCAGGAATTTTCTTCTTGCGAGTACATATGGGATCTCTGGGGCAGCTGCGATGCGCATGTTTGGGCCTTCCCCAACCATGGCTGCAACGTATAGCGACCCCACAATTGCCTGGAGTTATCGCAACAGGACAAATCCATATTGGAACGAAATCGTATCTGGTGGTGAAGCATTCGTTGAAAGTCTCGGCAAATCAAAGGATTTTTTGACCCATCTGATTAATGAAGGTTCTTCGGAAAAATCTCTTGCAGACGTGAAGGCCCTACTCGCCAAGACAAATGGTGAGCTAGCCTTGGCCATTGATACCAATGATGCACCTAATGCCCGCCCAGTTGTGGAAGCATGCGTTGACGCAGGAGCTTATGTCTCAACACTCTGGAACAAGACCGATGATTTACATCCATGGGATTTTGGTGATAATTATGTCAGCCATATGAGTTGGTCAGATGAAGGTCCAGCTGAACAAACGGCTCGCATCCTTCTTGACGCCATCGGAGGCAAAGGTGGCGTTGTTCACCTCGGTGGGATTGCATCCAACAATCCGGCAATAGAACGTCTTGATGGTCTCAAGAATGCACTGAAAGATTATCCTGATGTTGAGTTGCTTGATGCTCAGCCGGCAGACTGGGATACCCAGAAGGCAAACCAGGTCATGCAGGGCTTTATTACACGTTATGGTGACGAAATCTCCGGCGTGCACTGTGCTAATGACACTATTGGTTATGGCGTTCTCGAAGCCTTGCGTGCAGAGGGAATGGATATTCCCATTGTGACTTACGACGGGAATCCTCAGGCCGTAGATCTCGTTGCTCAGGGCAAGATCCTTGCAACAGTGTTCACAAACCCGCATTGGGGAGGTGGTATTACAGCATCTCTGGCTTATCATGCTGCTGTCGGTCACTTCAAGCCATCTGAAGAACCACATGAGCATCGGGAGTTCTATGGACCAACAATCTTCATCACTCCTGATGATGCATTGGAGTTCAAGGCCAATTACCTTGAAAACGTCCCAACTTATGACTGGACTGATTTCTGGGGCCCATCCAACGGGCAGATCATGTACAAGTGATCTAAATCTACTAGAAGGTACGGCATTACAACTGCCGTACCTTCGCTCTTGACCTAATCATCAATATAAATTATGAAGTAGTTTTGACGCCAAAGTGTTTGTATCGGGGAGGTGAATGGCTGATTTCATGGCGGGTGGTAACAGCCCAATCATAAACACTTTGCGTAATATAATTCTGAAGTGGGCACCACTCTTTGTACTGGCTTCATTGGTCTTGCTGTTTCCGATATTTGAATGGCTTGAGGATTTTCAGCGAGGCAAAGACCACATCTACCTTATCGACTCACGCTTTTTTTCCATACGCAATGCATCTCGTATAGCGATTGCAGCGACACCTGGGTTAATGGTTGCCATCGGTGTGACATTCATAATCATCATGGGATCAATTGACCTTTCTATGGAGGGAACGGTTTCGGTTAGTGCGGTCATCTTTGCCTTTGTATTTATTGCTTTGGGCGGAACACTGGCAAGTTGGGCTTGGTTAGCTATTCCCGTTGCGTTGGTTGTGGGTGGGGTCATGGGCTTCATCAATGGGGTCATACATGTAATGTTCAGAGTCCCGTCATTCATGGTGTCACTGGCGATGGGTTTTGTTGGAACAGGATTTGCCCTGGTATTGACAGGTGGTGATCGCATTCGGGTTGAGGATGAACTCTTTCGCTCGCTACTGACCGTTCGATGGCTAAACTTCCCGATAATGTGTTATGTCGCGCTGCTGGCACTTTTGGTGGCATGGTTTATCCAATCCCGTACAACACTAGGTCGAAACTTTTATGCCGTTGGTGGTGGTGAAGAGCTGGCTATTGCAAGTGGTCTGAATGTGTCGCGAGTTCGCATCATGGGATTTACCCTTGCTGGAATTTTCTTTGCTTTGGGTGCGCTGATGGCCGTCGGACGAATTGGCATTGCAGAAACCGCGACGGGCAATAATTTCATGTTTATTTCAATAACTGCCGTTGTCGTTGGCGGGACGGCATTGTGGGGCGGAATTGGTGGAGTTCTGAATACGCTTGTCGGCGTCCTGATTGTCAATGTCATCAATAATGGTATGGTCGTCATCGGTCTTCCAAATTGGTTGCAGGATGGCGTCCTAGGTGTCCTTGTAATTACGGCAGTCGTGTTATCAACCAATCGCAAGACAATAAGTTTCGTGAAATAGGGCAATATCAATGTTCGAACTCAAGACAATTGACAAACATTTCCCTGGTGTTCATGCCTTGCAGGATGTTGATTTTCATATCCATAGAGGCGAAATCGTTGGTCTGGTCGGGGAAAATGGCGCAGGTAAATCAACCTTGATGAAGATCATCTATGGAGCCTATCAACCCGATGGTGGCACAATTGAAATTGATGGCAAGTCAGTCCGTTTTCAAAACCCACGTCAAGCAATGGATAATGGTATCGGGATGGTCTTTCAGGAACAATCCCTGATACCAAACCTGACAGTTATGGAAAATATCTTTCTCGGTTATGAGAATCAGTTTGTCAAATTTGGAGTTATCAATTGGCAAGCAATGTCAGCTGCTGCCAAAGAGCAATTGGCCAAGGTCAAGCTTGATATTGATCCGAATACCATCACAATGGAATTATCCTTTGGGCAGCGCCAACTGGTCGAATTGGCCAAGGTTCTAACCTTGGAAGAACGGATTGAAGGACACCTCGTGATCCTGCTTGACGAACCAACTTCAGTGCTTGCCGAGGAAGAGGTTAATCTCCTATTCCAGATTGTCCGAGATCTGACAAAGCGTGCATCGTTCATCTTCATTAGCCATAGAATTGACGAGGTTCTTGAATTGTCCGATCGAATCTATGTCATGAAGGACGGCAAAATCGTGGATGTTGTTCAACATGACGAAGCCGAAGTCAACGCAATCCAACACAAGATGGTTGGGCGCGATATTGACAAGGAATACTACAGGGAGCAAAAGCAAAAACCATACAACTCATCGGAAGTTCTTGTCACGTTCGACAATGTTAGTCTTGAAGGCATCTATCGGAATATATCCTTTGACCTTCATGCCGGTGAGGTCCTGACCCTAGTGGGAACGGAAGGATCAGGTCGGGAGGGTATTCTGCGGACCTTGTATGGCATGGAGCAATGCACTTCGGGCTCAGTCAAGATCAAGGGAGAAAAGGTCACACACTTTTCGGCAACTGCCGGTGTAAGCCGTAGTATCGGTTATGTCCCACGGGAACGGAAGGTTGAAGGGATCGTTAACGGGATGAACGTCTACGAAAACATGACACTCTCCCAGCTACAGAATTTTCGATACATGGGTGTCATGAATGTGCCAAAGGAAAAGTCACTTGCAACCACCTGGGTTGAACGACTGGGCATAAAAACACCTTCAGTTTACAAGGATTGCGGAGATCTCTCCGGTGGCAACCAGCAGAAGATTGTACTGGCGAAATGGCGATCTGGTGGATCGGAAATTATCCTGCTTGATCACCCAACCCGAGGGCTTGATATCGGTGCAAAGGAAGATGTCTATGAAATGATCCGCGAGATGTCGGATAATGGTATCGGTATTCTGCTTGTTGCCGACACGCTGGAAGAAGCCATTGGACTATCACATACGATTATGGTTCTGAAGGACGGAGAATTTCAGAAAAGATTCGACTGCAAACCCGGCTCCAAGCCCTCACTTTACGACCTTGTCCACCATATGATTTGAGTTGTACCATGTCTTTTAAGTTCTTGAAACCGTACTTTCCCTGGATCACTTTGGTTATGTTGACAATCATTGTTGGAATTGCCAATCCGGGTTTCTTCTCTCCAGCCGGAATGATCATTCTCATGGCCGATATTGTGCCACTTCTGATCATGGCACTTGGAATGACATTCGCAATCTACATCGGTGGTATTGACCTGAGTGTCCAGCAAATCGCCAACATGATTACAGTTATTACTACTGTCTATCTTGCCCAATTTGGTATCGGTGTCGTGTTCATCGTCATTGGTGTCGGCGCACTTTTTGGCACATTGTCCGGTTACGTAACTACAAGATTTTACGTACCGTCCTTTGTTTCGACTCTTGCCATCGGTTTCGTTGCCCTGTCGGTCGCCAAATGGCTATCGGGTCAACGCGCTCTCTATATGGACGCGACGCTTCGTGATAATAGTTTTGGATGGATGTTTGGCAAGACATGGGGTATTCCACATGAGTTGATCATTGCTGTAGTTCTGGTTCTCCTGGTCTGGTTTCTACAGACACGCACGTCGTTCGGGCGTGCCTTGAAAGCGGTTGGATCAGGTGAGTTGGCAGCTGTTGCCTCGGGCCTGAATGTCAATAGGGTCAAGATACTTGCTTTTTGTATATCCGGTGTCTTTGCTGCCATTGCCGGTCTGATGTTTTCGGTCAAGCTTTCAGGTGGTGATGCCCAGCTCGCCAACGGATTTCTCCTGCTAGCCATTGTGGCAGTCCTAGTCGGTGGAACACCCCTGACCGGTGGTGTAGGTGGGGTTATTAATACGGTGTGCGGTACACTCATCGTGATGGTTATTCGTGCTGCAATGGTTTATCTTGAAGTAGATGCAACCCAACAACAGATGGTCTTTGGCATCATCCTCATCATTGCAATTACATTGACCATAGACCGCTCCAAACTCCGGGGTATTGTGAAGTGAGTGCAATGCGTGCTGCCGTTTTGGTCGAACCAGGACGGTTTGATGTGCAAATGGTACCATGTCCACAACCAGAATCAGGTGAAGTGCTCATTCGCATTGCCCGAACAGGGATATGCGGGACTGACCTCCATATTTTTCATGGAAACTATGCCGCCGAAAGACTCCCAATGATACCAGGTCATGAATTCAGTGGTCATATAGAGACACTTGGGGGCGATGTAACCGGCCTTGATGAAGGTCAAGCCGTTGTCGTGGACATGAATATTGGCTGTATGCGGTGTTATTGGTGTCGAAGGAACGAAATTCTGAATTGTCCTGAAATGCAACAGATCGGAATCACAATGGATGGAGCATTCGCAGAATATATTGCCGTTCCATCACATCGTGTTATTCCCGTATCAAATGACATATCCGTTGCCACACTAGCCTTAACAGAACCACTGGCATGCGTGATTCGTGCAGCACGCAAAGCACAAATTACATTCGGTGAATCGGCCGTTGTGATTGGTGCAGGCCCTATTGGCAATCTTCATGTTCAACTTTTGAGAGCAATCGGGGCGGCTCCGATTATCGCTTCTGATATTTCTCCGAAACGTATAGCCATGGCAAAGACCGTCGGAGCCGATTTTGCTGCCCTTCCACAAGATCTCAACGAAACCGTGATGATGGTAACAGAAGGGCGAGGAGCCGATTTCGTGATTGAAAGTGTAGGTGATCCATCTCTCTATGTCGATGCCAAGGCTCTACTTCGCAAAGGTGGACATCTTGTTGCCTTTGGTCTCACTGGCCCGGGAGAAACGCTTGAACTTGATATCCTGCAGACGATTCTTGAGGAAAATTCAATCAAGGGGTCAGTTGCGGGGATGGGACAAGACATGCACGATGCGGTGACACTTCTTTGTCACAACCGGATCAATACCGAACACTTTATCGGAGCAAATTACGCACTCGAAGACATTCAGAACGTTTTCGAAACCATCACCGAACGACCGCAAGATCTCAAGACTCAAATCGTAATGTAAACCAAGGGGGTAGTATGATAAAAACCGAACTCTACACTTCAAAACCACAGGGCAAGATTCCCAACAGCCGTTTTCCACTTCTTGTGCACCGAAATGCAATTCCTGGTGGCGGACCCGAATCAGTCAAGGCACGATTTCGAGAAAATGGCTGGTTGAACAACTGGGACTACCCGGGCATTTATGATTATGCGCATTTTCACTCGACAACACATGAGTGCTTGGGGTGCGCTGCTGGCTGGATGACATTCAGCCTTTCCGTTGGCGATGGCGGCTGGACACGCATCCAGATCAAGGCAGGGGACGTGATTGTCATGCCAGCGGGTGTAAGTCATGAGAAAATCGAAGCATCCGATGATATTCATATGTGTGGAGGCTATCCTGACGGACGGGATTGGGACGACATCCAGGAAGCATTTCTCAGTGATGAGAATTACATACACGCCTGCAAGCGGATCATGATGTTACCCATTCCTGCAAGGGATCCGGCAACTGGGCTTGCCATGCCCGAATGGCATGCGGCCCTGTCTTCAGTTGAAGGTGGCTGGAATGACTGGCGAACAAGCCTGGATGCCACAAGTTAGTGCTTGATAAAGAGATTCTGCTATTGGTCAGGCATCCAGCTTTTCGAATTTATCAAGCGGAAGTATATCTGTTTGTTATTGCTTGATCAGGGTTTGAAGAAGTAATAAGTAACTAAATGGTTACATGGAAACTATGAAATTAATGTCCAAGATTAGAACTGCCGAAGAAGCTGTAAAACTTATTCAGGATGAGGCCGTTGTTGCCGTGAACTCCTCAAGTGGTTTATGTTGTCCTGATTCTATATTAGAGGCTCTGGGAACAAGATTTGACAAGGAGCACCACCCTAAAAACCTGACTACAATACACCCGATTGCAGCAGGTGATATGTTCGGAACCAAGGGTGTTGATCATATTGCCAAAATGGGACTATTGGGCAGGATTATTGGAGGTTCGTATCCTTCAGGACCATCGAAAGCCGAACCTCCTGCAATTTGGAATATGATTCTTGCGAACCAGGTATTGGCATACAACGTGCCTTCAGGAATCATATTTGACATGTTGCGAGAAGCTTCAGCCAAGCGTCCCGGGGTACTCACAAAGGTTGGAATGGATACCTTTGTTGACCCGAAACTGGAGGGTTGTGCCATGAATGAAGCAGCTGAATCCAACCCTATTGTCAGAAGGACTAAATTTGAAGGTGAAGAATGGCTTTACTTTCCGGCAATCGTACCTGATGTAGCAATAATCAGGGCAACAGCATCCGATGCCTGTGGGAATCTGACTTTTGAAGAAGAAGGTGCTTACCTGGGAGCGCTGGAAATGGCACTTGCAGCTAAAAACAATGGAGGTGTTGTTATTGCTCAGGTTAAAAGGATCATCCAAAATGCTTCCTCTCAGCCGCACAAAGTACATGTTCCTGGGGCTTTTGTTACAGTAGTCGTTGAGGCCCCAGAACAATTGCAGACTACGGCGACTCCGTACGATCCTACCATCTCGGGTGAAGTCAACCTTGATATTAATACCTTGGAACAAATCCCATTTGATGCAAGCAAAGTCATTGCCCGTAGAGTTGCTCAAGAACTCAAAGAAGGTTGGGTTGTTAACATAGGTTATGGAATTTCAGCAAATGTCCCCCGCATTCTCATAGAAGAAAACAGACACGGGGCTGTGACCTGGGTCATTGAACAAGGAGCAATCGGGGGAGTACCGTTACTTGGATTTAAATTTGGCTGTTCTGCCAATGCCGAAGCATTCGTGCCCTCACCAAACCAGTTCAGTTTTTTCCAGTCCGGTGGTTTTGATGCTTCATTGCTTTCCTTTCTACAGGTTTCCAACGATGGATCGGTCAATGTCTCCAAGCTCAAGTCAAACCCTCATCGTACCGCCGGTGCCGGTGGCTTTGTTGATATTACAAGTAGGGCAAAAAAAATCATCTTTAGCGGCTATTTTAATGCTGGTGCGAAGCTGAATGTCAGGGAGGGCAAGCTGGTCATCGAGAAAGAGGGCAGGATAGCTAAATTTGTAACTGATTTGGATCAGATATCGTTTTCTGGCAAAAGAGCTCAAGAGCAGGGTCAGGAAATAACATTCTTGACTGAAAGGTGTGTAATCAAGCTTAAGGGAAAAGGGCTTGTTGTAACTGAAATTGCCCCTGGGATTGATATCGAACATGATGTTATTGATCAAGCAGAAGTTCAATTGTTTGTAGATGATCAATTGAAGGAAATGGATTCCAGATTGTTTCATCCTGAACCTATTGGTCTGCAACTTTGAAATTAACGGTTGGGAAATGTACTCATTGATAACAATTCACCTGCCCGAGAAAGGAAATGTGCCAACCAAACTCATTTCAGAGGCTATCAGATCGGTATCAGCAGGTCCAACATGGCATTTTATTTTCCAATGAATTCAATTGTTCGCTCAAGAATAGTCCTTGCTCAAAGTCGGTGTTTCCAGTTCGGAGTTGAGTAGCAACTACCAAGTAAAAGGAGGAATTTTAATCATGAAAACTGTTGGTCATTTAATAGGTAGAGCGCTAAAAGCCTATGGCGTACCATATATAACGGGATTGCCAGGGCATGGAAACTGGAATTTACTTGATGCTTTCAACGATCCGGGTTCGGATATTCCTTTAATTCAAACAATGCATGAACAAGGTGCCGTGCATATTGCAGATGCGCACTTTAGAGTCACCGGCAGCCCGATAGCGGTTGCCACATCAATTGGTCCTGGAGCAGCAAATACAGTCATGGCGTTGGCCAATGCCTATTGCGACTCTACTTCGCTTTTGTTGATGACGGGGTCAACCGCAACACATATGCGAGGTCACGGCGTGATGCAGGAACTTGACCGAGAGAACATCCCCGATTTCACTAAAGTTACAGAACATGTAACGAAACGAAATTTTGACATGATTTCGGCAAACAGCGCACCTTTCATATTGCATCGGGCTTTTAGTGCAATGCTTACGGGTAGACCTGGTCCTGTTCATTTGAATATTCCCCTTGATATCCAATCGGCCGAAACGGACATTGACGTTCAGGACTTATCCAAACGGATACCAACAGGTCGCCAGCGAGCTGACAGTCTCGCAATTGAACGAGCGATTGAACTTTTGTTGAACGCAGAACGCCCTTGTATTGTTGCTGGTGGAGGGACAATCACGTCTAACGCCAGTGATGCCTTGCAAAGGTTGGTTGAAAGGCTTGGTATCCCGGTGGTATTTACCTGGAATGGCAAAGGTTCGCTTCCTGAAGATCACGCGATGAATGCAGGTACCGTAGGGTGGCCTGGAAGTTTGGCCGGGAATACGCTTGCGAGTGAAGCCGATGTTGTCATGTCTCTTGGCTGCAAGTTTACCGATTGGTCAGCCTCATCATGGCGAAAGGGAGTAAGTTTTTCAATACCGGAAAGCAAACTGATTCACGTGGATATTGACCCACGTGAAATTGGCAAAAACTATCCTGTAGAAGTGGGAATAGTTGGTGATATCTCCTTGGTATTGGAGGACATAGACGCAGGAATTTCTGACGCTCAAGCGAGTAAGGCATATCAACGAAGGTCTTCCCAACATGATAGGCTGTCCAAGTTGTGGGGCGAATGGGACCAACTCATGGAGCCACGACGCAACCACAATAGTATTCCAACGACCATGTTGACCACGCTCCGAGAATTGCGAAAAGCATTACCCCGCAATGGGGTCGTGACTGTGGGGTCCGGGCATCCGCAAAGTTCGACCAAGCAGGATTTTCCAATTTATGAACCACGCACACATATAACCCCTGGAAGTTACTCGCCAATGGGCTTTGCATTGCCGGCAGCGATTGGAGCCAAGCTGGCCAAGCCTGATGCTCCGGTAGTTTGTATCATCGGTGATGGCGATTTTATGATGTGCATGCAAGAATTGGCAACATGTGTTATGTACAACGTTCCGGTCGTGTTCCTGATTCTAAACAATTCGGGTTATATCTCAATTCGAGATGGGCAGGATGCTTTGATGGGCCGCAACATCATTTCCGAGTTCTCGCATCAAGGAAAAAACAATGATCCTTATTCGGTCAATTTTCCTGATTTGGCAAAATCGTTTGGATTGGATTTTGCAGAGCAGGTGAGGTCGGTTGATAAAATCGCTCCAACCATTGAGGCAGCACTTAATTGTGGCGGACCGGCATTGGTTGAAGTGCCAATTACACGAGATGTCAGTATAGCTGCGGCTAATGTTGTGGGTTGGTGGGATTTCCCGCCTGTGCCAACTGCACCTCAGGCAGTTCTTGATGATTATGCTTCTGGTATTGCGGCAGAACAGCACCAGGGCCAAGCAACGTCGAATGTCAAGATTGTAAAAGCTGAAGGTGCTGTAGGTTAATGGGTAATTGAGATTGGAAACAACCCGTTGAAGTCATTTGCCGACTATTGGCGTGTCAGACCAAGTTCAGTGATAATTTCGGTATTTCGTAACCCAAAACCGCACATTTCGGGATAATCCGATAGCATTCAAAAGTGCTTCGGGTAAACGGTGTCTAGATTATTTAGGTGTCTCCCAAGAAGAACGCTCGGTATCAGTAAGAATAAGTGTATAGGATTTTCTTGCTAAATCTCCTGGTATGATCAGTGATTTTACAGATTTGAAAATAGTTCGGTATAACGTGTTCCCGACTGATTGTATTTTACAAAATTCCCAACCATGACGTCTGGTGTATTGACAAAATAATTTACCTCAATAACCTAGCAGGCATAAATCAAGTAGTAAGAGTGCATCGTTGATGAAGTTGTTAAGGTCTGGGGTCGTCAGGCATTGAACGTTGTGCGATCAGGCAACAACTATCACCTGTTTATGAGTGTTGACTATTATGAGCAAAATACATCTGGAATTTGACGGCAATATTGTAGAAATGCGTCTAGATAACCCTGCCAAGCTTAATGCCTTGACATCTGGCATGCTGGAAGCAATTGAAAAGTATTGTGCAGAAATCGAACGAAGGAGAGATGTCCGAGTTCTCCTGCTGACTGCTGAAGGAAGCAAGGTATTTTGTAGTGGTGCTGATATTTCGGACTGGTCCCTACTCAGCCCGTCCGACTTTGCACGTCAATGGATTCGTGAAGGCCACCGGATCTTCGACCGGTTGGCACGTCTTTCCATTCCTACCATTGCTGTGCTCAATGGTCACGCCTTTGGAGGTGGACTCGAGTTGGCAGCAACTTGTGATATTCGAGTGATGCATCCTACCGCAACCCTTGCTCTCCCGGAAACAGGGGTAGGTATCGTACCTGGATGGTCTGGCACGCAAAGGCTGGTTCGCCTTTTGCCTGAATCTGTCGTGAAGGAAATGGCTCTTTTTGGGCGTCGTTTATCAGCAAGCCGTGCCGAACAATTCGGTTTGGTTGCTGAGGTCTCGGAAACACCATATGATAAAGCAGTGGAAATTGCCCATTCTATGTTAAAAACCAGCCCCTATGCTACCGAGGTAGTCAAACAAATGATTCATGCTGGGGTCGGGGAAGACACAGCGGCTCTTCTTGAAGCAATGGGTGGAGGAATGATTGCTTCAAGCGAGGATAAGGTAGAAGGAGTACAAGCCTTTAGGGAAAAAAGAAAACCAAACTTCAAAGGTCAATAACCAAGCAGGAATAGTTGGCATTTTATAAAGTTTGGCATGTGGTCAAAATCCCTTTCACAAGACCAGGTAAACAAACAATTTGAAGGTGCTGGTAATTGGTACGATCAGTAATTCATCCTAATCATGTCAGAGGCTTTTTCAGCAATCATGGCAGTTGGTGCATTAGTGTTGGAGCCAATTAAACTCGGCATTATTGAACTGTCGCAAATCCTCAGCCCGTCAATACCATATACTTTCAACTGTGGGTCAACTACTGACATTTCGTCTGTTCCCATTTTACAGGTGCAGGTCGGATGATAGGAGGTACGACCATATTGGCGTGCATAGTTGACAAAGTCCTCATGTGTTTTGACTTCATCATTAGGATAGTGGATTTTCTTGATATACTTTTGCAATGACGGTTGATTGAAGATTTCCGTGCTAATCATCACACCTTTACCTGAAGTCTCTTGATCGTAAGGGTGACAGAGATAGTTAGGATCAACGAGAGGATTGTCACCGGGGTTGTCAGAGACCAGTCGAACAGTTCCACGGCTTTTCGGCCTTAATGTGTATGAGTTAAGTGTTATTCCAGAGCCGGAAGGGATGGATGGTACCCCCTCTTCCTTGCCCGCTCCGGCAAGAAAATGAAACTGTAAATCAGGTACAGGACTGCTTTGATCGCTATACCAGAAACAACCCCCTTCAACGATATTGGAGGTAAGCGGTCCGGAATTAAAGAGCAGATATTGCAAACCAGCCTTGAACATCCCCCATGGTCTATCATAATGATCGAGGCTGTAAGGTCCATTAAGTTCAGCAACTATGTCGACTCCAAAATGATCGTTGAGATTCTCACCCACCCCCGGCAAATCCTGAACAACTTCAATGTTGTGCTGTTTAAGATGAGATGCCGGCCCTATTCCGGAAAGCATCAACAGTTTGGGAGTATTGATTGCACCAGAGGTTATGAGGACCTCAGATTGTGCCAAAGCGCGTTCAACATTGCTTCCCTTTCGGTACTCAACCCCAACAGCTCGACTCTTGTCAAAAAGGATTCTTAGAACTTGGGTTTTGGTTAATACAGTCAAATTTTGTCGATCCATTATTGGTTTAAGGTAACCTCTGGCAGCCGAACAGCGGCGGTTGTTTAATACCGTCAATTGGTAAGGCCCAGCACCTTCCTGAATCGGGCCATTAAAGTCTGGGTTATAAGGAATACCATTTTCTTGACAGGCTTTGACAAAGGACCAGGTAATCGGCATAGGGCTATGAATATTTGAAACTCCCAGTGGCCCATTCGTACCGTGCCAATCACCAGAATAGACACTATTACCTTCCGAACGAACGAAGTAAGGCTTTACATCTTCAAAGGACCAACCGGCACACCCTTCTTCATGAGCCCAACGATTATAATCAGCAGGATTCCCACGAGTAAAGACCTCGGCATTGACTGAACTGCCACCCCCAATGACTTTGGCTTGGGTATAGGAAATTTCCCGGTTTAATGCGTATTTTTGAGGAACAGTCTTCAATCCCCAAGTGAAGGGGCCAGAAGTCATTTTTGCAAAACCAATGGGAAAGTGAATCCATGGGCTATTGTCATTCCCGCCGGCTTCAAGGAGAAGAACATTGATTATCGGATTTTCGGAGAGCCGGTTTGCCAGTACACAACCAGCAGTACCCCCTCCCACAATGACAAAATCAAACGCTTTTTTCATAGTTAAGAAAGCACTTCCCAAGATTTACTGCAACACAAAGATGTTGATAAAATTTACTGTATTATGGCAATATAACTATAAATGTAAACAATTGGTTACTTGATTTTAATGTAACTATTCAGAACCAATTTTATTTTTATGAAATAACTTAACAATCATCTCGAAAATAGAATTGGTTTTCTGATTGAGAGCAGTTGGGATTGGTCTATTGACCATATTCAAAAAGTAGTTGTGATATAGAAAGAGTAAATTTGAGTCGCACTAGAGATCCGGAATCGACCAAAAGAAACATACTTGCTGCCGCGAAAATGGAATTTGCTACCAAGGGACTAAGTGGGGCAAGGGTGGATGATATTGCCAATGTTGCCAAAGTCAACAAGCGGATGATTTATCATTATTTTGAGTCTAAGGAGAATCTGTTCAAACTGGTTGTTGAAAAAGCCTACCTAGATATAAGGGAAGCAGAGCTTAAACTAAATTTGGAGCATCTGGATGCCAAATCTGCTTTGGAGACATTGGTGAGATTCACTTGGAAATACTATCTGGATAATCCGGAGTTCATCCGGCTTGTCAATAGCGAGAACCTTCACCATGCAAGACATTTGAAAACCTCAAAAGAGGTTGTTCAAGCCAATAGAAATTATGTGGGGCTAGTTCAATCAATCTTGGACCGGGGAGTGCAAGAGGGAGAATTCAGGGATCAAATTGATCCTGTAAATCTAAACATAACAATAGCAGCCATTGGTTATTATTACCTTAATAATCGTTTCACAGGTTCCATCATCTTTGAACAAGACCTGATGGATAGCGAAGCTTTGGACAAACGGCTAGAATTCAATATCGAAACAATTCTGAAACTTGTCAGCCGATAATTGAGCCATGTCAATGGCAAATTTAATGGTGTTTTCAGTGGTACCGGGGAATTAGGTTTCTTATCAGGCTTCGGACAAGGTCATCATACCGCCTGAGTCTTCAACGACTGTCAACAGGCAGTTAGAAAACGCTCCTTGATTGTGTCCAATACAGTGTGGGGATGTTGTTTCCACCAATTGCCCTGGGAAAAGACCTCAACTTCATAAAATCCATTATACCCGGTTTTTTCAATGCTATCACGAATCCGTCTGATTTCGGCAATCCCATCCCCCATCATCCCGCGATCAAACAAAATATCTGATGTGTCACGCAGCCAGTCGCAAAGATGAGCTCCAAAAATCAAATTCTTGCCGGATATTCTCAAGAGTTCTGAATCGAATGTGGTATCCCACCAAACATGGTACACATCAATCGCTAGCCCTACTGATGGATGATCAATATTTTCTACCATTGTAATTGCATCACGGATCGTTGTCAGACATGAACGATTCCCACAGTATACAGGGTGGAGCGGCTCAATGGCCAACTTGACACCCTCCTCGAAAGCTCGATCGGCATGTTTGGAAATTACATCGGCAATGAAATCCAAATTGTCATCAAGAGTGCCAACTTTAGGATCGTAAGCACCTACAACAATTGTTACCACTTCAGCTTCAAGTTCAGAAGCAAACCTAATCGTCTTGCAAAACTCTGTGCTGAGCTCTTGGGGACCTTGTGGAGCTTCTGGTCCAATAAGATAGGGTGTTCGGCAGAGACCTGCTATAGAAACACCTTTTTGTCGGGCATACCGTCCGACTTCAGTAGCGTGACTCAGGTCATTGAATTCACGAATCCAAAATGTGATCGCAGGTATCCCTTTTTCGCAGCAGGCATCAATAACCTGATGAGGGTACCAGCCAGCTCCTTTCCCAGCAACTATGTGCCCCAAAGTTGCCGTGTTCAAAGCCAAGCGTGAAAAGTCATTGAAAAAATCACCCATCAACCAATTCCATATAATTTCAGTAAAGATTTCATCCGGTAAACAGCCAAGTCAGGCCGGTTGAGCAAACCAGCTTGGTCAGCTAGCTTGAAACAATCGACAAAATAGGGCAGGGAACGCATGGCATGGGAACCATTGATCATGATGAAGTGCTCTTGGAAACCATTCAACCAGGCCAGGAAAACGACCCCGGTCTTGTAGTACTGGGTAGGTGATTGAAATATGTGTCTCGCCAAAGGTACTGTTGGCATAAAAAGTGAATTATAAACCTTAAGGTTGTTCTCGCTCAAAGCATTGAGAGCTTGGGTACAAGCTGGTGCAATTGGGTCAAATATCCCCAGTAGAGCATCAGAATAACTACGATCATCTCCAGCAATCAATTCTGGATAATTGAAATCGTCTCCCGTAAACATCCTGACTGTTGCAGGTAATCTTCGACGCATCTCGATTTCCTTGTTCTTGTCGAGGAGAGACAGTTTTATGCCTTCTACCTTGGATGCGTTTTCCTCAATAACCGTCAAGCAAGTTGTTAGTGCCTGTGACCAATCGGAAGCCCCCCAGTATCCTTCCAATTGGGGATCAAACATTTCACCCAACCAATGGATTATCACGGGCCTTTCACAATGGTCAAGTACAGTCTTGTAGACCCGAATGTAATCATCCGAATTCTTGGCCACTCGTGCAAGTGCCCGGCTTGCCATTACAATGATTCGTCCATTCAACTTTTGGATGGCTTCAACCTGCATGATATAAGCTTTGATCACCTGATCAACATTTATGGTTTCATCATGGGCCAAATGGTCTGTTCCTGCTCCACTAAATACTGTGGCCTCTGGAATTTCGGTTAAAGTCTGTCTGATCAAGTCAAGGGCAGTTGGCCAAGCCAAACCGCTACCCCTTTGGGCCGTGTCCATTGCTTCGGCGATGCCAAGACCCAATCCAGCCAAATGGCGACGAAAAGTCAAAGTGGCATCCCAGTCCAAGGAAGGATTGACGGAAGGGTTAAGTTCTGAATAAGGGTTGGCAACCACATGGGCAGCCGCTAACAATTGACGAGGAGATGGTTTCTTGAGAGGAACATGACCCAATGGATTACCGATCAAAGTGTAGTCAAGTAGATTGCCTTGGTTGTCCGGTAGTTGAATAATCATGGTGTGTTTAATATCTCGGAACCAATAACCCGCCGTCAACCGAAATGGTTTGACCAGTAACATATGGAAGTCTGCCAGTGGCAAGACTGGCAATCGTAATTCCCACCTCATCAGGTGTACTAATCCTTGGAATCAGGGTCAAGCCTTCTTCAGCACGGCGAGAATAATCTTTGATCACACGCGAGGTCATATCGGTGTCAATTAATCCAGGTTGAACATCATAGACATGGATGTTTTCACGACCCAGTCGGACCGCAAGCGCTTTCGAGGCCATTGCTGCCGCAGCTTTGGAAACGGCGTATTCAGTTCTCGGTTCTGCAACCGCCACCGCATTGGATGAAGTGATGTTTATGATTGAGTAGAATTGGTCTGCCGCCCGGTCAGACTGAAGGAGATGGTGGGCAAATTTTTGACTCAAGAAAAACAATCCCTTGGCATTTACTGCATGACATCGATCCCAACTCGCTTCAGAGATATCAAGTGGGTCCCCACGATTCAGGACACTGACACCGGCATTGTTGATCAGGGTGGTGATTGGTCCAAGGGTATTCTTAATTTTCTCAATCCAGAACGAGTGGCATTCTATATTGGCTACATCAAAGGGAGCTTCTATACATTCTACTCCCTCGGACCTGAGCATCTTGGCAACCTCTGTCAACTCTTGGTCAGATTGAAGATCATTGAGAGCCAAACTGAACCCTTCTTTGGCCAATTGAATGGCGGCACCCAGTCCAATTCCCCTTTTGGCACCTGTAATGAGCGCAACGCGATTAGTCATTCAATGCTCCTAATTTGTCCTGCTCTCGAAAAATAATCGTTCTCTGAATTTGATAGTATCTTCATAAATTTGGGTAATTTTTGCATCCCCATAAATCCACGAATATACCCGGAACCACCAAAAAATCCCACAATATGCCCAACTTCCGGTAAACTTCGATTGGAAAACGCCCTGACGGATACAATTCATTGACTATGGAGCAGATTTCATCTTCAGCAAATTTGCGAACGAGAGTCTTTAATTCTTCATGATCTTTTGTTAAATTCATAT
>CAZHIL010000445.1:0-2620 GCA_964532985.1 uncultured Albidovulum sp.
ATCGCTGGGATGGCATGTTACCACAGTAAAGCTCGAACTTGAGGTAAGAGGTGAAATCAGGCGTTTGCCCCAGAAGGGGAAACAAATCATTGAGATAGTGGAGTAAATTTGACCCATTACGATAGCAAGGAAACAAGATCATCCGATGAACGGACCTACGATTACAACATGGCATTACCATCTCTGGTCAAATTGGCTGCAGCTAAATCGAGAGGATATGCAGAACTGTACAAGGATCTGGATTTGAACGAAATCAAGTCGATCGGTGATTTGGAAAGACTTCCAGTTTTGAGAAAATCAGACCTCAAGGTATACCAAGCCTCTAATCTTCCCTTTGGCGGGTTCACCACCCGGAATAAAAATGATTTTGACTATATCTTTCAATCTCCAGGGCCAATATATGAACCGGGACGCAGTAAGCATGACTGGTGGAGGGTGGCCAGATTCCTTTTTGCCTGCGGGCTGGATAAAACCGATATAGTTCAGAATTGTTTTTCCTACCATTTGACACCTGCTGGTCATATTTTCGAAAGTGGGGCCAAGGCCCTGGGGGTTTCAATCGTACCCGCTGGAACAGGTAACACCGAACTACAGGTACAAATTGCAAAGAATGCCGGTGTTACTGCTTATGCCGGTACACCCGATTATTTGAAGATAATATTGGACAAGGCCGAGGAAATGGGTATTGATCTATCAAAATTGACCAAGGCAGGGGTCAGTGGCGGTCCCTTGTTTCCATCACTAAGACAGGAATATCATGATCGGGGAATTAACTGTTTACAAACTTATGCAACGGCCGAAGCAGGTAATATTGCTTATGAAACGATACCAGACGAAGGCCTTGTTATAGATGAGGATGTAATCGTCGAGATTGTTCGGCCAGGTTCAGGAACAAAAGTTGAGGATGGAGAAATCGGTGAGGTGCTGGTTACCGTGTTCAATGACGATTTTCCCTTGATCAGATTCGCAACTGGTGACCTTTCATCACTGATGAAGGGCCAAAGTGCCTGTGGCAGAACAAACTTGAGGATATCGGGCTGGAAAGGGAGGGCCGATCAGACCACCAAGGTTAAAGGGATGTTTGTGAGACCTGAACAGATGGAGGAATTTCTGAAACGAAATTCAGAAGTTTCAAAATATAGGGCTATTGTAAGCAGGGAAAATGAATCTGACCGGCTTTTGATACAGTTGGAAACGGAAAGCAGTCAGGTTGAAAAATTTCAGCAATCGCTAAGGGAAATCCTGAATCTACGGGCTGAAATTGAGATTGTGGAAAAGGGGGCTTTGCCCAGCGATGGAAAAGTGATAGATGATCAACGGGAGTTTGGTTGATCCTGAAGGACTTCAGCCTTGGCGTGCCTTGAACCTGCGCTGATGCTTGTTGATCACGTAAACCCGACCTTTTCTTCTTACCACACGGCATTGCTGGTGCCGAGCTTTCAGGGAACGAAGTGAATTTTTTACCTTCATTTTCTTTCTCTTTTGTTACAGGTTCCATCTGGTGGGCGCGACTGGGTTCGAACCAGTGACCCCTACGATGTCAACGTAGTGCTCTACCACTGAGCTACGCGCCCAACAAAATTTAATTTAATTTCATGGGCTTGGCGAATATAAGGGCTTGAGGTCCAACATTCAATAATTCTTTCCCTTATGGTTCTTTAATTTTTTGAAAAGATATATTTTTTAAGTCAGGTTTGAAGGAAGTTTTCTTTGGCATTTTATAACAGGACTAAGAAAAAACTGAGCGCTCTGAAGGCTCGTGTCAGGAATATCATTCCATTTGTCGGCAAGGGTAGGAAGCAGGTATCCAAGGCAGAAAATCCGGAATTGGTCAAAATTGCCGAAAGCAATGACCAGAAGGAATGGCAACAAAAATTTGCCGATCTGAACATAGAATCACCGCTCAGGGATTCATTGAGGTTCAAATCCCAGCTTCAGATTGGTGAAAAAGCCTTCACTTTGCTTCGTATCAAAAATCTCTCAGAAGATGTTTGGGATAGTACAGGCGTTGGGCTAGTCGGAGCAAAAGTGGCTAGTACACTCGGAACAGCAGGCTTTTTTGGTACATCGGGCATACTTGGATTATTGGGTATTGGCACAGCAGCCACACCATTGGTCGTAATTATTGCTGCAGGAGTGGTATCAGGAGTAGGATGGAACCTTTTTCGGGGCTATCTGAGATCCTTGAATGACGATAGAATCATTTCGATACCCAAATATTTGAACACCCCGCTTGATATTTTGGCTGTTGGTATTTTCGACCTTTTAGCAACTCTGTCTCTCAAGGTAGCCAAAACAGATGGCATGATCAACAACTTGGAATTCGAAAAAATTGTTGAGTATTTTGTTCACCAATGGGGATTTGACTCGAAATTCGTTGAAGCCGGGATAGCATATTTTTATCTTGAATTAGACCATTATGATACAGCTAGAACCGCCCAGGAATTTGCTGCGTATTTGAGGGAGAATCCTGATTGCAACTTTAAGGCAATCACTAAAGGTACGACTGATTTTCTTGAGGACCTGGCCTCGGTGGAAGATTTTGGTCATGAAAGTAAAACCGATGAAATCCAGATCATCAAGGAATCCTTTGCCCTCGAAAACTCGTATTTTGAAAAGT
>CAZHIL010000446.1:0-1634 GCA_964532985.1 uncultured Albidovulum sp.
GAGAAACTCCAACACGTTTGGCTGCTGCAGCCAAGGTAAAGGCTTGTGGTCCAAATTCTTCGACTAAATCCAGGGTCGCCTGTTTCAGGGCATTTTTCAAATCGCCGTGATGATAATCTTTTTTGGACATGTCTCAGTTTCAAGACTCAGGTCTTGATTCCTGTTTTCCTTTCACTTGCTATTTTTGCAAGTTCGTATTCGGTCGTTTGATAAATATAGTTTATCCAGTTGGAGTATAGCAAATGACCGTTACTTCGCCATTTGTTTATCGGTTTCATTTCCGGATTTTCATTTGGAAAATAATATTTGGGCAACTGTATCTCTACACCCTCGGCATTCAAGTCCCTGTTATACTCATTCATTAAAGTATCCGTACTGTATTCGAAATGATTCATGATATAAAGTGAATGATGCCTGATATCCTCTATGAGGCAGGGACCCGTCTCCTGCGAACCCAGCAGGGTTTTCAAACCTTCGGATTCATCAATATCTTTCTGATCCATGCCAGCCCATCGGCTTACAGGTATGTAGATATTATCTGAAAACCCTCTCAGAAAAGGTGAGTTGGTTTCATGATTTGTCTGGGGATAACAGCCGAACAGCTTTTGGTCAAATTGGACCTTTGGCAAATTATACCAATAATACATCATGGCCATTCCACCCCAACAGATACCAAAGGTGGAATGAACATTCGATTGTGTCCAATCAAACACATCACATAGTTCCTGCCAGTAATATATTTCCTCATATTCTAGGTGCTCAATCGGAGCGCCGGTAATGATCAGCCCGTCGAATTTCCTATCCTTGATTTCCTCGTAGGTTACATAAAACTGATTCAGGTACTCCATGGAGGTTGACTTGGAAACATGTTCAGTCATCCGGATAAGGGTAAAATTGATCTGGAGTGGGGTAGAACCAATTAACCTAATGAATTGGGTTTCCGTATCAACCTTGTTGGGCATCAGATTGATCAATCCAATTTCCAGGGCTCTGATATCCTGACGCAAGGCCTTTTTTTCTGACATAACCTGTACACCTTCTTTCTCCATGACTGAGAAAGCGGGCAGATTGTCAGGTATTACGATGGGCATAACTTATTCTCGAAACTGGGGTAGGGTTTAATTATAGCCTTTTGGCAATCAAGATTTCAAATTGTTCCACATTCGATACTTCGGCCAAATCCTCGACAGAAACCTTGATTCCCCAATTCTTGGCCATGGCTTCGTATCGTGGAAGCCTTTCTTCAACCAAATCCTGATACATAGATCTGCTGAATTCATCAGGGTCCAGAGCTTCGATATCAAGTCCTTCAACCTGTTTGGCCAGAAAATCCGGTCGATAATACATCGGCTTGGGGGAATCGATAAACCGCTTTAGCAATTTTTCCTTCCAACCTTCAGTTGGTTCGATAAATACCGGTAACATCAGACCAGACAGAAACTCCATCAACGAATCCTCTGGATCAAAGGGATCAATGACCTCACAAATCGATCCACCCGTATCACAGACAAAATGATTGTATCCATAAATCATTTTAGCTCTTTCAATGAAGTGTTCCGAATCCTCAAGGGAGTTAATCTCGGCCCGTCTATGTATGTTTTGTCTCCTTGAATATTCGTCAAGGGACAATCCAC
>CAZHIL010000447.1:0-7086 GCA_964532985.1 uncultured Albidovulum sp.
ACCCTTGTCTGACATGAAATTCTCCTATTCTATCCTGATACTTTTCTGACCAAATACATTCTTCGTGTCTATTCCCTGCTAGGCAGCTGCGGCAGCGGCTTGGATTGATTTGACGATATTGTGATAGCCCGTACATCGGCAAATATTACCTTCAAGATATTCCCTTATTTCTGTCTCTGTCGGATTGGGATTTTCTTCCAGAAGGGCGGCTGCAGACATCACCATTCCCGGTGTACAGAATCCGCATTGCAATCCATGATTGTCCTGAAAGGCCTGCTGGACAGTACCAAGGGAACCATCCGGATTGGCCATTCCCTCAATGGTCTTGACTGAATTTCCCTCGGCTTCAAGGGCAAACATCGTACAGGACTTAACAGCCTTTCCATTGACGTGTACGACACATGCACCACATTGGCTGGTATCGCATCCGATATGGGTTCCTGTTAGATTTAGGTAGTTACGAACAAAATCAGAAAGTAAGGTCCTTCCCTCTACTTCTCCGGAAACCGATTTGCCATTTACCGTCATGGTTACTGTAGCCATCTATTTACTCCAAATAAACTTCAATTCTTAGAAATTGCCAAACTAAATTATTAACCAAAAATCAATTCTTGCCAAATGATAATACCAAAAAATTCCATTAATCCAAATCCAGCTCTACAAGAAATTCCTTACTCTCCTGGAGAAGATCATTGGGTCTCAGGCCCACATCCAAGGCTCTCAAATTTTCAAAGAATCTTCTGCCAAAAAGAATTGGCGGACCCATGGGGACATTTTCTCCACAGAATTTGCAGATTTCCCTTCCATCTTCTGGGCTGAAAGCACTAATAAGGCGATTCAACTGATCGGTGGAAATTTCCTCACTTAGGAGATTAACGAATATTACTGCATCGGTCTTTCTGGGAAGCGAAACCATGCCAAGGGACACCAAATTCGATTTGTCCGATCTCCCTTCCAAATTAACCATTCTGATTGATTCCCTATTGGCAAACTTGACCATCATCTCGCTGGTCAATTTACCTACAACACTTACGCCATCAACCTGGGATGCAAGTATTTTTGAAAGTTGGGACTGGAATCCTCGATCATTCGAATCACAAATTAAAATTACTTGAACATTGGGCTTTAATGGGCCTGTTCTTCTTCTGTCTCGTGGTTGCCTTCTTGTGGGTATTTCCTTCAGCAATCCACCGGCACCCATGGAGGCAAAATCGGCAGGGGAAATGTCAATCCCGCAAACTGTTCTTTCCAATACCCAATCTGCTCC
Organism: uncultured Albidovulum sp.; assembly: GCA_964532985.1. Classification (GTDB taxonomy): domain Bacteria; phylum Pseudomonadota; class Alphaproteobacteria; order Rhodobacterales; family Rhodobacteraceae; genus MPNP01. The sequence continues at coordinate 1,268 of CAZHIL010000447.1, forward strand.
ATTCAAGGTAGGTGAACGGGCACATCCTGGTAGTCCTATCACCTTTTGAGAATCAAGTTCGCCATAAAAGAGCAAATTACCCGGATCAACCGGTATTCCTACCCTGACTACCCTTCCTCCAGCCAAGCGCAAGGCACGTGGACCAGTATCGTTGGCATCCGAGGTTGCGGTAGAAGTCATCACCAGAATCAGTGGTGATCTGGTTTCCCTGAGTGCCTCAGACAATTCCCTTGTTTCGTGTGAAACAAAAACAACCTGTTCAAGTGCAATGCCAAGCCCTTGCAAACGCGCTCTGGTAACTTCAATTCCCTTCTGTGAAAGTCTATCCATTTCTCCCGTAAGGGTGGTGATTATCAAATCAGCCTGTTGTAATTCCACTTGCCTGAATCCAGCAATACCCTCCAGTAATTCAGCAGCCTCAATGACCTTGGATCTGGCCACACCATAAGGGATAATTTTTATCGTACCGACCAACTGGTTCCTTTCAACCTTAGCAAGGCTGGGCAAGGTGGCAAGTGTTATGGCCTCGTCAACTAGATTGAATTCCGTGATACGTTTTGAATCGAATATGATCAAACCTGTCTCGGATGAATAGATGTTTACTCTTCCTGTAAACGGAGAAGAGGCAAACAACGATGGTTCAACTGAAACCAATTTCTTTCCCAGAAATGAGGCTGCCTCATCTTCCCCAATATCACCTTCCTCAAGTCGGGCCACCATGATTTCCCGTACACCTGAATCAAGGAATGTATCTACGTCATGCTTATTGAGGATTTTGCCTTTTTTTACCTTTTTTCCACCTGCTTGAATTGAATGGGCTAAAATATGCCCAAGCCCTTCATTTGTTGGACAGGTATCAAATTTCATTTTTGCTTTTTCCCGAACGAAGTGTCTGGGTAATTTCGGCCATGATCGCGATGGCTATTTCGGCAGGGCTACGAGAACCTATATCCAAGCCGATGGGTCCATGAATCCTTGCAAGTTGATCTTCGGGTACTGCTTTCTCCTGCAATCTGGCCAATCGCTTGGCATGGGTCCGTGTTGAACCCAGACAACCAATATAAAAAGCAGGAGTCTTGAGGGTTTCGAGTATGGCTGGATCATCAATCTTGGGATCATGAGTAAGTGTTACAACAGCCGTTCTGAGATCGGGAGAAACTTCCCTTATGACCTCGTCTGGCCATTCATTACTGATCCTTTCGCCAGGGAATCTTGCTTCCGACCCAAATGATTCCCTTGGGTCAATGATCATGGTCTGATACCCGGAATGTCGGGCAATCTGCATTAACGGCTGGGCAATATGGACACCTCCAACAACAATCAGTTTCAATGGTGGATTGAACACATTGATGAAGGCATTATCAACCATTCCGCTTTTATCCAGTTCAAGTGTGTGCATGAGTTCTTCCGTCATTTGCGGAGAACCATGGGGTATTACCGTACTCTCCCAGTTATCGAGGGACGTCCTGAGTATTGTTGGAGTATTCTGGGATCTGTAGGTAACAAGATCACGCAATATTTCCTCAGTTATTCCCAAGGGACCAGCTATGGGTTCAACCAGTACCTTGATTTTACCTCCACAAGCCAAACCCACCGCGAAGGCATCTTCATCCGCCACTCCAAATTCCAGCAATACAGGTTTCATGGTCTTCATGGCATCAAGGGCTTCGGCAACGACAGCACCTTCAACACATCCTCCCGAAACCGAACCGGCGATTTCACCTGAAAAGCCTATTGCCAATTGACTACCGATGGGTCTTGGAGCCGATCCCCAAGTTTGGGTAACCGAAGCAATCGCCGAACCACCATCCTGATGCCATTTTAGGGCAGTTTCAGGAATTTTGTCATGCTCAGGTCTGTTCATCGTGTGTTAAACTTAAACTTAAGGTTGTTGTTATCAGGCAGGCTAAATCAATATTAGGGCCAATTTACATGTCAGTGCAAAGTCTGCATCAATCTAGTTTTATCACCATCATCATAAGAATTGTGAAGTACTTTTGACAATCCGATGAGGGAATTGATGTTATGGGCAGATTTGAAGCAATCAACCCATGGAAGCATGGTACTGATTCCCCTTGCTTTAGGGGTAAATTTATCCCAACGAAGAAGCGGATTAATCCAAATCAATCTGCGGGCACTCAACTGAAGCCGTTTCATTTCCTGCCTTAACTGGGTGATGTCCCCACTCTCAAGCCCGTCAGTGATCAAAAGTACCAGTGCACCCTGTCCGAGAACACGTCTCGACCATTTGAAATTGAATTCCTTCAGACATTCCCCAATTCTGGTTCCCCCTTCCCAATCGGAAACTTCCCGTCCGGCAGATTCCAGTGCCTGGTCCACATCCTTGATGGCCAAATTACGGGTAATATTGGTCAATTTTGTACCAAAGGTGAAGGAATGAACCTTGGACCATTGGTTTTTTCGGTAGTTGGTAACTGAATGAAGGAAATGCAGGAGCATTCTCGAATAGGTGGACATGCTTCCCGATATATCACAGAGTGCTACCAGATTGGGATATCGTACGGTTGGATTTTGGTATCCCAATTTGAATGTTTCACCACCGGTTCTGGAAGCCATTTTCATGGTACTCTTCCAGTCGGAAGCCCTACCCTTGGGATTGGGTTTGTAACGCCTGGATACCAACTGCTTCATTGGCAGCTCCAATTCAGCAATGATTCGTTTTGCCTCTCTTGTTTCCTCAGTGGACATTTGCTCGAAATCCATGGAGTTGAACCGATCCTGATAGGAGGTGGTTCCAGTGGATACCACTTCCAATTCTTCACCCGACTCCTGATCACCATCGGGGTAATTTATTGGATTTTTACTTTCGCCCATCAGTGATTGACCAGCTCTTTTCATGCCGGCTTCAGGATTCCTTTTTTCATTTGGTCCACGAATACTAGGTAACATCATGGACATCATGTGATCATGATATCTTGGATCTCGCCAGAAGAGTTCAAAGGTTTGGGCAAAGACAACCATCTGATCAGGTCTGTTGACAAAACTACATTGCAGGGCCGAGAAAAAATCGTCCCTTGTTTGCAAACCAACAGTCTCAACTGCCTTTATTGCCTTTACGGTTTGGCCAGTACCAATAGGCAGGCCGGAAGTTCTCAATGCCCTTGCGAAATGGGTAATATTATCAACCAGCGTACCCTTGTCAAACTCGTGGTAGGGGTTCATGAATCCATATCCGCTTTGGCATGACTCAAAATATTCAAAAGTGAATGGCGTTGGTCCCTGTTTTTCATTCTAGGCAACTTCCTTCAGGTTTGATCTGGCTTGCTCGAGGATTCTTTGGCTTTCCGAACTGTCGATCTTGGCAATATCATCCTGATATTTCAGCAAGGCACCCAGAGTATTGGAAATGACTTCGGGAGAGAGTGCAATGGTATCTAGGGCCAACAGGCATTTTGCCCAGTCTATGGATTCCGCAACCCCTGGTTTTTTGAACAATTCCTCACTTCGCAACGAATGAATGAAGGAAACAATTTCTCTGGAAAAGGCTTCGCTGGCCTCTGGGACCTTGACCTGGATGATTTCGAGTTCTCTTGCAAAATCAGGATAATCGACCCAGTAATAGAAGCACCTTCGTTTCAAGGCATCATGGATTTCCCTGGTTCGGTTTGAAGTAAGTATGACAATTGGAGGTTCAGTGGATTTGATGGTACCCAATTCAGGGATGGTGACCTGAAATTCCGAAAGTACTTCAAGCAAAAAAGCCTCAAACGGTTCATCCGTTCGGTCGATTTCGTCAATAAGCAATACCGGCGGGCCTTCCTCATGGTCCCTTAATGCTTCCAGAATTGGCCTTGATATCAAATATTCCTCGGAAAACAATTCTGCCTGCAGGTCTTTCCGTTCAAGATTTCCAGCAGCCTCGGCAGTTCTAATTGCTACCATTTGGGCAGGGAAATTCCATTCGTAAACGGCCGATCCGGTATCAAGTCCTTCATAACATTGAAGACGAATCAACTTTCGTCCCAAGGCCTGGGATATAGCCAAGGCAATTTCCGTTTTACCTACACCTGCCTCTCCTTCAAGGAATAGAGGCCTGTTGAGTTTCAGTGCTAAAAATACAGTTGTTGCAAGTGAACGATCACAAAGGTAATCAACTTCCCTCAACATGCTTTGTACCGTTTCAATCGTGTAGGTATTTCTGTTCAAACTGGTAACCTCCAAAAACTCAAATCAATATAATAATCGGCAATTCATGTTACTAAATAATTTTTTCACAAGATTTTCAGAATCACAAATCGTGAATTGATTGTCCTGATGCAAGTAATCCTTCTTGTTCTTCCCAGCATAAGTCACTGATCCTTGGAAATAAATTATTGCAGGTCGGATAAAAGTACATACATTCCTTTTCAATATCCTTTCCCATTGGATAGAAACTGTTAGAAAATGAAAATACTATCCATTCAATTGGGATTGGGTAATTCCAGACAGAAATCACAGACCCATCACAGGTGACTTACCTCCCTCATCATGATTTAGTGATGTATGAAATTTTGGCAAATGAATAAAATGCTTAATCCCAAGATTATATCATTCCTCCAAATCAAAACCCTGGCTTATGCATCTTTGGGAGGTGTGGTTTTCTTGTTCTTGGGCCTTCCCATTCCGCTTTTAATCGGGCCTATGGTGGGTTGTTTGGTAGCAGCCTTGATTGGTTTACGACTGAAAGGATTTGACAAGATCAGTATCTTCATGAGGACTGTTCTTGGGGTAGCTATAGGATCAACCTTTACGCCCGAAATTCTGTCAGAAATTGGTCAGCTAGGGGCATCCCTCATCATTATTCCCTTATTTTTGCTAGTGATCTGTACTGTGGGATATTTTTACTTCAAAATCTTGGGATTTGATACAGGTACATCCTATTATGGCTCTATTCCGGGTGGTCTTGTTGAAATGCTTGTATTCGGGGACAAGGCCGGGGCGAATGCCAGGGCCCTGTCTCTCATTCATGCAACGAGAGTACTGGTTATCATGTTGGTAGTTCCATTTGTTATAACCACCATTTGGGGTATTGATCTTACTCACCTGCCAGGAGTTCATATTAATCAAGTTCCCATATTGGAAATCGGGTTGATGATATTTGCTGCCATAACTGGATGGAGACTTGCTGTATTACTAAAGGTTCCCGGTGCAACAATTCTTGGACCGATGGTTCTGACTTCAATCCTTACCCTAACCGATTTGATACATTTCAGACCACCCGTTGAATTCATCTGGGGAGCTCAGTTCTTTATCGGTTTGGGTGTGGGCATTCGATATAGTGGTGTAACCGGAGTTGAGGTAAGACAATACATTCTATCAGCCCTAGGATATTGCCTTTTGCTTGGTTTCGTAAGTCTTCTTTTTGTGTTTGTAGTAGTCGGATTATTGGATACTTCCCCGATGGATACCCTACTAGCCTATTTACCCGGTGGTCAGGCAGAAATGGGTATTATTGCAATCGTCGCCAATGCTGATATGGCTTTTGTAATTTCACACCATGCCTTACGACTGATTCTGGTACTTTTGCTTGTTCAGGTGTTTGCCCGGTGGATATTGAAATGAACTTATTGGAATCGAAATAATTCACTGGTTCCTCCTACCACAAGGAACTCTTGTAATGGCCATTAGTCATCTTCAGGGGGAATTAATCAAAATCCTTTCCCATCATTAATACAAGCCTAGCAGACCCAACCGCCGCTTCGGTATGATTGGCATTGAATATTTTTTGCCCCAGAGTAACTTCTCGGATCTGTTTCCATGTTTGATTTGTCGACCCACCACCGGCTGTAAAAATGGTGTGGGGAAAAGCACCTCCCCGT
>CAZHIL010000448.1:0-14014 GCA_964532985.1 uncultured Albidovulum sp.
GTATGAATATGTTCCTTGATCGTTCCCATAGGGTATTGGACAGGCATCTCAAACCCGGCAAAGGGGACCATTTTGGCACCCTGGAGTTTGTGGAATTCATTTAGGGGAGTTCTATTCAGATCCATAAACCATGCTTGTCAAATTTTATCTTCTTATTTTTAAATGATACTTGGAAAATATTAATTTTTGAAAAGGTAAAATAATCCACAAATATCTACAAAAAACAATGGCTTGTGCCCTTGCCAACCTGTGGATTTTTTTGGCGTTAAAAAGACCAAGGGTGTTACCGGGCAAAGTTCTTGATGAAAGTTTTCAATTTAACAAATTATTGAAGAACACCCCATTTATGCACAAACACATAGAAGCTCACTAACAAAATTTGGTTACCTTTGAATTTTGGTTATGGGAGGCACTCTTAACAAAGCCAATACCGACTGCATTTCTGGTCCACTGGACTTACCGGTGATAGCCAATCTAAGGGGTAAGAACAATCTTCCACCTTTTCTATCGGTTTTCGATTTAAGGTCTTCTACCCAATTCTTCCAGGTATTCAAGTCAAAAGGAAATTCCGGCAGCAAGGAAATGGCCAGTTCAACAAATTCCTTGTCTTCCGGTTTGATGATCGGATCAATTTCCTGATTCAGAACCTTCCACCATTCATTGATTTCAGTGATGGTTTCGATATTTCCCTTGACGGCATCCCAAAACCTTTTACCTTCCGATTTGGGAATTCCCAGTTCAATCACCCTCCCCTCAATTCTATCATAAGGTACGTTTCTGTAGTAGTCCGAGGTTAATCCAATCAGTTGTTGCTCATCAAATTTCGTTGGATTTCCACTAAAGCTTTCCAATGAAAAAGCAGCAAGAATTTCTTCCAGATTCAGTTTCAGATTAACTGGAATGGATGAACCTAGAAAGGCAAGTTGAGAAAGAATGGCTTCAGGTTCAATACCATTTTCCCTCAACTCCCTGATTGAAAGATCACCCAGCCTTTTGGCAAGAGGCTCTCCCTTTTTTCCCACCAACAGTGAATGGTGATAAAATTCAGGATGGGCAAAACCCAAGGCTGCCATTATTTCTATTTGGGTTGCCGTATTGGTAAGGTGGTCATCACCCCTTACGACATGCGTTATCCCAAAATCCAAGTCATCTACAACGGAAGCAAATGTATATAGAAAAAGCCCATCAGCCCTGATCAGTACAGGATCTGAAACGTTTGAGGTATTAATGGTAACTTCACCTTGTATACCATCCTTCCAGAACACTTCTTTTTGGGCCAGTTTAAACCGCCAATACCCCTGTGCTTTTTGACGTTTGACTTTTTTGTCGTCTTCACTCAACTCCAGAGACTCCCTGTCATATACGGGTGGCTTTCCCAGTTTGAGTTGAAGTTTTCGTTTCAAGTCCAATTCTTCAGGACTTTCAAAACATTCATAAAAATAACCGTATTGGATTAGATGCGAAGCTTTTTCCCTGTATCTATCCAACCTGTTGGACTGTCGTTCCACCTGATCCCATTCAAGTCCCAGCCACTCCAAGTCCTGGTATATTGCATCTACGAACTCTTGCTTGGAGCGGGTTTGGTCGGTATCATCCAGCCTTAGGATAAACTTGCCATTAGCCCTCCTTGCCAACAAAAAGTTAAACAGGGCTGTACGGATATTGCCAATATGGAGTATCCCTGTTGGAGATGGTGCAAATCTTGTGGTGGTCATTGAATTCCAAAATTCCGAATTTTTCTCTACAGTTTAACACCCTCTATGTGAGATCAATTGTTAGAAAAGTTAAGACCCCCTGACTTAATCCTCACAATTACGCTTGATCGATTGAATCTCTCCATTGATTTACGATGGGATATCGACGATCCAACCATAGTGCTCTACCAGTTAACCTTACACCGGGAGCAGATTGAAACCTCTTGTACTCTGACCTGTATATCAGTTGTTCAACCCTGCGAACCAACTCCAAATCAAATCCCTTGCTGACAACCTCGGAAACTGACTGATCCCTGTCTATCAACATTTCGAGTATCTGATCCAAGACTTCATAGGGAGGCAAACTGTCCGTATCCTTTTGATTTTCCCTGAGTTCGGCTGTGGGTGGTTTGGAAATGATCTGCGGTGGTATAACCTCACCCCCTGATCCCTTCATCCAATTCCTGTAATTCTCATTTCGCCACTGACAAAGTTTATTTACCTTGGTTTTGTACAAATCCTTGATGGGATTATATCCACCAGCCATATCGCCATATATTGTTGAATAACCTACAGCTACCTCTGATTTGTTCCCTGTAGTCAACAAAATTTCTCCAAACTTGTTTGAAAGGGCCATAAGGAGCAAACCTCGAATCCGCGACTGGATGTTTTCTTCAGTTAGGTCCTGAGGTCTACCAGCAAAAATTGGTTCCAGAGAATTCAACACCTGCCCCATGATTGGTTCAATCTGGATTTCCTCAATCTTGCAATTCAAGTTTCCTACAAGTTCATGCGCATCCGAATTGGATTCGGAGGAAGTGAATGGAGAAGGAAGCATCACACAGCGTGTATTCTCTGCCCCGATAGCATCAACAGCAAGGGCAGCAACCAAAGCACTGTCAATTCCCCCGGACAGTCCAAGCACTACCTTTGAGAAACCGCTTTTTTGAATATAGTTTCGAACACCTTCAACAATCGCCCTGTAATCCTGCTCGTCCTCATCTGGGTTCAGGGCTAATTCACTAGTCTGAGCCTCCCAACCCTCATTAGTTTTCTGGAATTCAACAATTTCAACCATTTCATCAAATAGCGGAAATTGACTTGCCAACTGGCCTCCCCTGTTTAGAGTAAATGAACCTCCGTCAAAAACCTGGTCATCCTGACCGCCAACCATATTGATATAAATCAAGGGGAGTCCTGTTTCGATAACTCTGGCAACCATCCTGTTAAATCGCTTGTCCAGTTTATTCCTCTCATAAGGCGAACCATTGGGTACGATCAGTATCTCTGCACCCGATTCCTCTAAGGTCTCGCAAACATCCTCATACCAAGCATCTTCACAGATTGGTGTGCCCACCCGAACATCACCAATACTGTAAGGACCACTGATTGGCCCGGATGTAAACTGTCTGATTTCGTCAAATACTTCGGTATTTGGCAAGTGGTGTTTTTGAATCGTTGCCTGAATTTCCCCATTTGAAAGCACAAAAAAGCAATTGTAAACTTTCTCATCAATCATCCAAGGACAACCCACACCTATGGTCGAATACCCGTCATTCCAGCTTGCAAGCTCCTTCAGATGCTCCATGCAATCTTGTACGAAAGACTTTTTGGAAACCAGATCTTGAACCGGATAACCGGAAAGGAACAATTCAGGAAAGACGATGTAATCAACCTCACGGTCCTGTAGGGAAAGTACCGTCTGCTTGATTTGGTCGACATTCCCATTAAGGGCACCGACAGTGGGATTCAATTGGGCAAGTGCTACCCGAAAAACTTCAGACAAGAAAAACCTTTTATTTATTAATTTCCATTACCTAGAAATTAGAATTCGATTTGAGCATTTCAAAACCCAAATTGGTAACATAAAAGGTTCTCCTTTCATCTTTTGCACAGGTACCCTCCTGAATGCACTTGGCCTTACAATCTGAAGTGTTTTTGAAAGGTTTTTGATTGGACTGTTTCACAGCCTTGATTATATCCCCGGTTTCCAGCCTTTTCATACCCTTATTTTGCAAAAAGCCGGCAATCGCCAAAAACCTGATTTTCTCTGACTTGCCACTGAATGCTCTCAAATACTGGGCCAGATTGTCTTCCTGCCCTATTTCAGCAGGTACTTCCGCTACCTTCGATTCACTGGGCTTGACCTTCGAATCCAGTTCCAACAACTTGATAACCAACTGCTGACCCTTTTCTTCCAAAAATTCTTCGGAGCCAACCATTTCGACTTTGATATTCTGACCTTCAAATCTTAGTTCTGCCATATGCTTTTCCCGATTGAACTAACCTATAATAGGTAATTAGTTTATTTTATATGTTGAAAAAATACCTTGTATTTATCCCAGATTACCTATTCATGGTATTGATACAGTCTTATTGTATCAAATTAAATTAGATTAATATTTATTTAGTGAAAACTATATTAAATTTCTATAAAATTTGCCGAATATTTTTGGTCATGAATTAAACAATTCATTTCTTGAAGAAATACAACAACCTGATACCAGAATACCGGGCAAATCATAATTGAATTCAAATGTGGTCTATGGTAATTCTCGCAGGTCAATAAATACCAGAACTTAAACAAATTCCCTGAAACTTCATTTTGGTGCAGTCTGGTGGCAAATTAACTTTCATGAAGGAAAATTTATGAATTACTTTACCCGAACTTATGTTCTAATCTCCTTCCTAACTATATTTCCACTTACGGTTTTTGCCCAGGAAGGAAATTATACTGGGGATATTGTTGATGGGCAAAGGCATGGCAAGGGAACCCTGACCCTTAATAACGGCTATGCGTATGAAGGTGACTGGGTTGAGGGCGAAAGAACAGGTGAAGGTAGGGAAGAATTCGGTAATGGTACGGTTTACATCGGTTCTTTCCTAAATGGCAAGGCCCATGGCATGGGCGAAGTGACTCATCCTACAGGATATTCCTATAACGGCTTTTGGAAAGATGGCATGAAGCATGGCAAGGGGTTTGAAACCTATGCCAAGGGGGGTTCCTTCGAAGGTCATTTTATTGCCGATCAAAAGCATGGTTTGGGTAAGAGGATATTTGTCGACGGACAAGTCATTGAAGGCACCTGGATTGAAGGGGTTTTATCAGGCGATACAACCATTTATTACAAAGATGGTTCGGTATTTCAGGGACAATTTACCGACGGTATCCAGGAGGGTTATGGAATATTCAAAAGCCCGGAGGGTTTTACCTATTCTGGTGAGTGGAAAAATGGCCGAATTTCTGGTACGGGGGAAATTGTCTATCCTGATGGCAGCATTTATACCGGGGAAATTGACAATCAACAACCAAAGGGCACAGGTTTGCTCGTACGAATGGATGGGACAACCTTTGAGGGTATTTTTGACAATGGTCCGATTGAAGGTATCGGAACCTACCTAAATGAAAATGAATCATTAATCGAAGGCCGATGGGAGGATGGAGAATTGGCAACCATCACTTCGATTACCTTCAGTGATGGAAGTTCCTTGGCAGGGACCTTTGTTGATGGTGTTTTGAACGGTCAGGGAACCTACGACAACGGCCAGGGTTACATCTATACCGGTGACTGGGTCAATGGCAAGATGACCGGTTCGGGTAAATTCACCTATCCTGACAAATCTACCTACCAAGGAGATGTTGTTGAAGGAATTTATCAAGGTACAGGATCATTTAACTCGGAAGATTTGCAATATGAGGGTACCTGGCTTGCAGGTAAGAGACATGGCATGGGTACAGAAACCTATTCCGATGGTTCTGCTTACGAGGGGGCATTTGCTGAGGGGATTAAACATGGATCTGGAAAACTAACCTTTCCTGATGGAAGCTTGTATGAAGGAGAATGGGTAGAGGGCATCATACCTACAAACTTAAAGGTCACTTACTCCAATGGTTTGGTTTACGAGGGGGAACATTTAGAGTTACAACCTCATGGCCAAGGAACCATGAGTTTTCCAAATGGCAGTATCTATGTCGGGAATTTTGTCGATGGTCGTATCGAAGGTCTGGGGCAACTTACGGATTCAACAACGGGATTCCGTTATGAAGGAACCTGGCTTGCTGGTCAGCAAACCGGACAAGGAAAACAAATATTCCAGGATGGAACAATTTATGAGGGTAATTTCCTAAATGGCGTTTTGAACGGGGAAGGAAGTTATATCAACAATGAAGGTGTTTCCTACGTTGGCAACTGGTTGAACGGAGAAATTACAGGCATGGGTACTTATACCTATTCAGATGGTACTGTGTACACCGGACATCTTGTAAGCGGAAGCCCTGATGGCATTGGCAAAATGACTTGGAAAGATGGCAATATTTTTGACGGGGATTGGAAAGAAGGAAGCTTTGTGGAGGGAATGGTTCAAATCCTTTTCGAAAATGATGACAACTATAAAGGTGAATTTCGGAATAACAATTTCAACGGGAAGGGAACCCTTATTCTTGGAGGTATTAGATCAACGGGTGAGTGGAAAGACGGCACTCTGAATGGGCAAGGGGAAATTCATTATCCAGATGGGACCATTATAACGGGAAATTTTGATTTGGGCGTCCTCTCCGGCTACGGAACCCAAAGTAATCCTAATGGTTTCATGTATGAGGGAAATTGGAACAACGGTCTGTTTGAAGGTGAAGGCAAGGCCACGTATGCAGATGGTTCTTCCTATGATGGTGAGTTCCTTCAAGGCAAGCCCCATGGGAAGGGTTTCTTGATAACCAAGGATGGTGAACGTTATGATGTTGTTTTCGAACAAGGGGAAAATGTCGAGAGGACCATAGCTGAAAATTAGGATTTCCGCTAAGGGTGTATTATTTTTAGTATTTGTTTATTTACATTTTGAGTTGCAACAAATCTGACCCCCACATTCCATTATTCAAATTCAATATTCTTTCGTTTACTGAAGTATAGAAACGCTCAACCTAAAGCGTGATGTTAGGTTGTGTTAACTTTCCATGGTATTGACAATACATTCAATGGCAATTTCAGCCCAGAATAGGACTGGTTTTCACCTTAATTTTATCCACATATACAGGTGAAAATGCGAGGTAATTAGTTCATTTTCAACATTCAGGAAATTCATTCTTGAACTTTATTGGAAAATCGTTTACATACGAGCCATGGAAAATTTGCGGTTAAATAGAAATTCGATAGTAGTCGGATTAGTCCTCCTGCTACTAACCAGCCTCTGAACGTACCGTCCCCGGTGCATCGTTCAGAGGAGATTCCGCACCATAAATCCAGATAAACAAACAGGACTAATCAAAATGTTAAAAGATACAAAATTCGGGCAAGACCAATTACTCATATTTGATACGACATTGCGAGATGGAGAACAATCTCCAGGTGCTGCAATGACCCTTGAGAATAAAATTGAAATCGCTTGTCAACTCGATGAGATGGGTGTTGATATCATTGAAGCAGGATTCCCTATAGCTTCCGAGGGAGATTTTATCGCTGTCTCCAAAATTTCAGAAATCATCAAAAATGCAACCGTATGCGGTCTTGCACGCTCTTCGATAGGTGATATTGATCGGGCGGGCGAAGCTCTCAGGAAAGCACGCAAGGCTCGTATCCATACATTTATTTCGACATCTGACCTCCATATGCAGTACAAACTTCAAATGTCCCGAGACCAAGTGCTTGAAGCAATTCATAAATCGGTCACACGGGCTTTGGACTACACTGATGATGTCCAGTGGTCACCGGAAGACGGAACCAGAACGGATCATGACTTTCTGGTGCTTTCAGTCAAAACCGCCCTCGATGCTGGAGCAAAGACGATAAACATCCCCGATACGGTTGGTTATACTGCTCCGGGCGAGAGTGCCTACATAATCAATATGCTGAGGGAAAGAATTCCCGAAATTGACAATGCTGTGATTTCAACCCATTGTCATAACGATCTTGGCATGGCGGTGGCGAATGCCCTGGCTGCGGTCAATGCTGGTGCAAGGCAGGTGGAATGTACGATCAATGGTCTTGGTGAGCGGGCCGGGAATGCAGCTCTGGAAGAAATCGTGATGGCCACCAGGGTTCGCAATGACATCATGCCATATAAAACCAATATCGATACCACTAAAATCACCCACTTGAGTCGATTGGTTTCCGATGCAACTGGCTTCCCCATCCAGTTCAACAAGGCGATCGTTGGGAAAAACGCATTTACCCATGAAGCTGGCATCCACCAGGATGGTATGCTTAAACATGCTGGTACCTATGAGATCATGAAACCCGAGGATATCGGGCTTATGGAATCCAGCCTTGTGCTCGGCAAGCACTCAGGTCGGGCAGCAGTGAGAAAGAAACTCGAAGATTTGGGCTATGATATCGGTGATAATCGGTTGAGTGATTTTTTCGTCAAATTCAAGAATTTGGCTGATCGGAAAAAAGAGGTCTATGATGATGACCTCATCGCCTTGATGCGTGAATCTACTGGTATGGCTGATGATGACAATTTGCGTGTCAAATACCTTAAGGTCGTCTGCGGTTCGGATTCACCCCAAAGTGCTGAATTGATCATGGATGTCAATGGAAAGGAAATGACAGCACAGGCAACGGGTGATGGACCGGTCGATGCTTCGTTCAAGGCTGTTACAAAATTGTTTCCACATAAGGCCAAACTGAAACTCTATCAGGTTCAGGCAGTTACCCAGGGTACTGACGCACAGGCAACAGTTACTGTTAAACTTGAAGAAAATGGTCATCTCGTTCTTGGACAATCAGCTGACACTGATACTGTTTATGCCTCTGTCAAGGCATATGTATCAGCTCTCAACAACTTGTTTAGAAGACGGGAAATCAAGACAAGCTGGAAAGAAGCACCGTGATATAAAGATTTTCGGTTTTTTTCTGAAAAAACACTTTAACCAGATAAAGCCCTTTACCATCTAATTGGGGTAAGAATATAATAATTGATCTATGCTATAATGTTTACATCAGAGGGTTAGGTTTGTCGTGAATTTTCTTCATCGTATCTTAAATATGTTTTCCTATGATCTTGCAATAGATCTGGGTACAGCAAATACCTTGGTTCATGTCAAGGGAGAAGGCATAGTAGTCGATGAACCTTCGGTCGTGGCCTATAACCTGGCTGATGGAAGCCGCAAGGTTCTGGCAGTAGGCAATGAAGCCAAACTGATGCAGGGACGAACGCCCAAATCAATCGAGGTTATCCGTCCTCTCAGATACGGGGTTATTGCGGATTTTCAGGTGGCTGAGGATATGATCAAGTACTTTATCCGCAAGGTCCACCATCGAAGGACCCTAGCCAAGCCAAGAATTCTCGTCTGTGTACCCCACGGGGCAACAGCAGTGGAAAAAAGGGCTATTCGGCAATCAGTACTTTCTGCCGGAGCCAGAACAGCCGGACTTATCCCTGAACCTATTGCTGCTGCATTGGGGGTCGGGATAAATTACAATACTCCATATGGAGCAATGATCGTCGATATAGGTGGGGGAACAACTGAAGTGGCAGTGCTTTCACTGGGTGATATCGTTTATGCCAACTCGATCAGAATTGGTGGTGATGCCATGGATGATGCCCTGGTTGGTTATGTACTTGAAAATTGTAACATACACATAGGCTATTCGACCGCTGAGAAAATAAAAAAGACCATAGGTACAGCCAAACTGCCAAAGGATGGTGAGGGCAAAACTTCAAAATTCTATGGCAGAACCAATGAAGGAGGCCATCCCAAGGAAATTCAAATCAGCCAGAGGATGGTTGCAGAAGCCTTGCGCAATCCTATCGAGCAAATAAGAAGGGCCGTTGCAGTGGCTCTCCAGATGACCCCACCAGATTTATCAAGTGACCTTTTTGAAACGGGCATGATAATGACTGGGGGTGGAGCCATGCTGCAAGACTTTGACAAGGTACTTCGTGAACGGACCCATTTGGCTGTTACGGTTGCCGAGGAACCACTTAAATGTGTGGCTCTGGGTACAGGTATAGCCTTGAATAGTGAACAATCACTCCACCCGTTAATCGATTACCACAGCTAGAGGACCCAAGGCAAAACAGTTGCTTCAACCTGAAAATAATCAACAATCCACCGAATTTTATAAAGGGTCAATAAAGAGACTATTACTTTTAATTACCCTCATTACCCTGTTTTGCATTTTCCTTTTATGGAGGCTCGAAGGAACCAGGGTTGAAAGTTTCAGGGCCTCGATTGTCAATTTATTCGTTCCAGTCATCGAATTGGCGCTACGACCATTCCAATATGCAGAAAATACAGCCGATGTCCTTGTTAATGCTGTCCAAAACCAGGTTTCACTGGATGACCTTGTACAGATGCGGAATGAACTTAATCAATGGAAGAATTATGCCTATTCCCTTGAGGAAGAAAATGCCAAGCTCAAGAAATTGGTGAATTTTTCTGAAACTTCCGACTTTCAAACAATTTCTGCTGCCTTGCTTGCTGATACCTCTTCACCCTTCAGACACTCGTACTTGATCAATGTAGGTAGCGAAAGGGGTGTGAAAAATGGTTATCCCGCCTCTGATGGTCTGGGTCTGATAGGCCGAATTACCAATACATCACGCAAGTCGGCCAGGCTGATTCTATTGACCGACACATCAAGCAGGGTTCCAGTCAGAATATTACCATCCGGTAAAAAAGGTCTTGTTGTTGGAAACAATACTGTCAATCCGGATATTGAGCTATTGGACAACCTAAACGGCATAAATCCGGGAGACAGGGTGTTGACCACTGGTGAAGGAGGAATCTTTCCTCCTGACCTGCTGGTGGGAACGGTTTCCGAAGGACCTGATGGTACGGTAGAAATAACACTTGCAACCGAATACAATAACCTGAAAATGATAAGTATAATTAAATACGAACCAGAATCACTGGAAGAAACAGATGTTGATCTTTTGTCCAGCCCACCAACAGGTCCTGTAGAAGACATTTAACAATTATGGAATCACGATTATTTGTTTGGATTTACAGGATATTGTTTATCTGCCTCAGTTTCTTGATTCTGGTAATTAATCTCATACCGGTAAGTTTTTCGAATGGTTTTCTCACCTTCCCCAATTTGCTTTATTGCCTGACAGCCAGCTGGATTTTCAGAAGGCCGGATTATGTCACTGCCCCTATGATCTTGGGTATTTTTCTGTTTCAAGATATACTGTTGGGGCTTCCGATTGGTTTGGGAACCTTCCTCATGTTGGCTATATTCGAGTTTTTTCGAAGCAGAATTGAATTGGTTAGGTACCAACCGTTCCTTATCGAGTGGGTATTGATTGCCGTGAGTTACCTGATTTTCCTAATTCTATATCAATCCCTGTTGATCGTTACCTTTTCCCGACCGGCACTTATTGGTACATTGATAGTTCAATTTATCGAAACCCTATTGATTTATCCAGTTGTGGTATTTTTTTCATCTTCATTTTTGAAGGTAAAATTTCCTCAATTTTCCATATTTGATCAAAAGATTTAACCATGTTCGGCCTTGATACTCCAATTGCAAAAGGGAAAAGGAAACTTACCCGCAGGGTATTTCTTTTGGGAGGAATTCAATTGGCAATTGGTGGCTTGGTCGGCTATAGATTGGTTGAACTTCAGGCTTGGGATGCTGATGATTTTCTGGAATTGGCAGAAACCAACAGAATTGGTTTTGGCTTGATTCCTCCTGACCGTGGCTTGATTGTCGATCGAAAAGGACTTCTTCTCGCTCAGAACGAGCAGGAATACTGGGTTACCTTTGTACCGGAAGAAACCCGTTACAGAAGAGAAACACTGCAAAAGGTTTCACAAATCATCGCATTGTCAGATGAGGAAATCGAGGGTATACTGCAAGAGATTGATCAGAAACCCTCTTTCATACCCATATTGCTCAAGGAAAATGTTACTTGGGACAAAATCACCGAACTGTCGGTTAATGGTCCTGCCCTGCCAGGTATATATTCCGGTTTCGGTTCTGTAAGATACTATCCTCAAGGGAATTCGCTAAGTCATTTGATTGGATATGTCGGTTCCCCCACAGCGGTGGAAATTGAGGCAAACAGTGATCTTAAATCCCTGCTCAGCCATCCCAATTTCAAGATCGGTAAGGTCGGGATCGAAAAGGCCTTCGATTTAGAATTGCGGGGAACACCCGGTGACAAGAAATTTGAAGTGAATTCCTCAGGAAGAAAAGTAAAGGTTCTAACCAGCAATAATCCGGTTTCCGGAAAAAACATTCAGCTTACCCTTGATGCCAAACTGCAAGAGTACACGCAATTGGTTCTTGGTAATGAGGTAGCATCAGTCTTTATCATGGATTTGGAAAAAGGCGATGTTCTTGTTTCTGCATCAAAACCCACATTTGATCCCAATCTGTTTTCCGGTGGCATTTCATCAAGCGATTACCAGGCATATCTGGAAAACATCTACTCTCCCTTTTTCAACAGACCTTTGGCTGGCCAGTATGCCCCAGGCTCCACTTTTAAGATGATAACGCTACTGGCTGCACTGGAAAGCGGTTTGATTAATGAGGATTTCACATTCTATTGCAATGGTAGCTACGAAATTGCCGATGGAGTTTTTCATTGTTGGAATCCCAAGGGACATGGAACTGTTGGAGTAAAAAAGTCTCTCAAGGAATCCTGCGATGTTTTTTACTACAGGTTGGCTGAAATAATAGGAATAGAACGAATTGCCGAGATGGCACGAAGGTTTGGTTTTGGTAGCAAGCCGGAACTACCTATACCGGATTTGAGCAGCGGTCTGGTCCCAGATCATGAATGGAAAGAGGCAAACATAGGCCAAAGTTGGGTTGTCGGAGATACCATGAACGCAGCAATTGGTCAGGGCTTTGTTTTGGCTTCCACAGCCCAGATAGGATTAATGCTTGCCCGATTGATTACCAACAAGAAGGTGATGCCTAGAATTGTGATTTCCAAAGACGGCAAGGAAGAAAACATTGCTGAATGGGAGTCGATGGGAATTTCCGAAAAGAATTTGAATTTGGTACTTGAAGGCATGGTGGCTGTATTGAATGAACAAAAAGGGACTGCTTATGATGCAAGAACAACGGACAATGATTTTTTGATAGCTGGCAAAACCGGAACAAGTCAGGTCAGGAGAATAACTGTCCAGGAACGTGAAGCGGGTGTTACCAAAAATATTGACTTGCCTTGGGAACAGAGAGATCATGCCATATTCTGCTGCTATGGGCCGATTCAAAAGCCCAGATATGTGGTATCGTTAATTGTGGAACATGGAGGATCAGGATCAAGGGTTGCCGCTCCCATCGGTAGAGAACTCATCATGCGTACTTTTTACGATGCCTTGCCTCCCCTCAGAGCGTATCCGGCTGAAATCAGATCGCAAATCATTGAAATGCGATTGAATTTTGGTATCAATCCAGAACCACCCAAACCTTCGGCAAATTCCCGGGCATGACACTATTACACCAAGAACTGGACCCAAAACTATCCCTTCTGGGAAAGGTGGCTCGTATCAACTGGATACTGGTGTTCCTGATTATCATACTCTCCTTAATTGGATTCATCAATTTATACTCCGTTGGTGGAGGTTCACTCTATCCCTGGGTTATCCCTCAATTACAAAAATTCTCCTTTGGATTGGTAATCATGGTAGGGATAGCCTTGATTCCCATTTCATTTTGGCTGGCCAGTTCCTATCACATTTACTTCATCGGTTTGATTCTTCTCGTAATGGTCGAAATCATTGGTGTTCGCTTCATGGGAGCACAACGATGGCTTGATTTGGGGATTGTTCAAATACAACCATCAGAAATCATGAAAGTGGCCATGGTTATTGCCGTGGCAAATTATTATAGCCAAATCGATCCGACCAAAGTCTCCCGACCCCTTTATCTCATTTTTCCCATTTGTCTCATCATGCTTCCTGTCGGATTGGTATTTATTCAGCCTGATCTTGGAACAGCAATTCTATTGCTCGTAGGAGGTGGAATTATCCTGTTCGTCAGCGGTGTCAGTCTATTCTACTTCATTGGTGTAATTTTCATGTTTATTGGGGCGGTTGTATCAGTATTGATCAGTCGTGGAACCTCATGGCAGCTTTTGCAGGACTATCAGTACAGGAGAATTGATACCTTTCTCAATCCAGATTCAGATCCACTGGGAAGTGGCTATCAAATCATCCAATCCAAAATAGCAATTGGGTCGGGTGGGTTGACGGGAAAAGGGTTTTTGAATGGTACCCAAACCCAATTGGATTTTTTTCCAGAAAAGCATACGGATTTCATTTTTCCTGTACTTGCCGAAGAATTCGGTCTTTTCTGGAGCCTGATTATTCTCATCCTTTTCTTCGGCATTGTTCTAGTATGCCTCTATGAGGCACTCAAGGT
>CAZHIL010000449.1:0-16787 GCA_964532985.1 uncultured Albidovulum sp.
GGTAATGTCGCCCATTCGGTAGCTGAAAAAGAAGTCTCTGAATGGTTGAAGTTTCATTCCAACCATAGAATCCAATAGAATAATGGCTCACCATGAATCCTAGAGAATAGAAATAATTGCAGAGAACACGTATGTCACACCTACTTAGAAGACCCAAAATCGATCAAGGCAAAATTCATGACATTTCCCCATCCACTGCCAATTGGAAATATGTTGGATTTGGTGTGTACAATCTGAAAAAGGGAGACAAAGTTCACGAAGAAACCAAAAGTAACGAAGCAATAATTGTTGTCATTGAAGGGAAAATCGGACTGGATGTTGATGGATTTGCCACTTTCGGTGTCCTTGGGGATCGAATGGATGTCTTTGAAAAGAAGCCCCCCTATTCATTATACATCCCTCCCAACCATGAATGGCAGGGTTTGGCAGAAACCGATTGTGTCATAGGAATTTGTCTAGCGCCCGGAAAAAAAGATAGAAAACCCAAGGTCATAGGCCCGAATGAAGTCATACAATTGGTTAGGGGCAAGGGTTCCAACCTCAGGAAAATCAATAACATTGCCATGGAGGACCAAGATGAAGCAGACAGTTTGCTGGTGACTGAAGTCTTTACACCTCATGGTAATTGGTCTTCCTATCCTCCTCACAGGCATGATGTCGATGACTATCCAAACATTACATACCTTGAGGAAACTTACTACCATCGTCTGAATCCACCGCAGGGATTCGGATTTCAAAGGGTTTTTACCGATGATGGAGAACTTGATGAAACCATATGTGTCAAAAACCACGATGTGGTTCTTGTTCCCAAGGGACATCACCCTTGTGGAACACCTTTTGGTTATGAAATGTACTATCTGAATGTCATGGCCGGTCCAATTCGCAAATGGCGGTTTGCCAATTCACCGGATCACGAATGGCTTTACGATTTTGATCCAGACAAGTGACAGGATAACAAGATCAATCAAAACATTTGAAGTTATGGTTTCCCTGGAAGTTCTGGCAAAACTCTTTGATTGAAACATAAATTGAATATAATCAAGCCAACTTGGTAGGTTTGATTGAATTGACGGAAACTGATGGAACTCATAACAATCTACGGATCTCCTCTTGTAGTCGGATGTGTCGTGATAGGCATGTTTGTACTTTTCGTAAAGCAGTATCTACCTGTCGAGGTAACTGCCTTGGGAGGTGCCTCTGTTCTTCTTGTGTTGGGCATTCTCCCATTTGATGAAGCACTACAGGTTTTTTCGAATCCTGCACCATGGACTATTTTTGCAATGTTCATCCTGTCTGGTGCATTGGTACGTACCGGGGCCTTGTCCTCAGTTACATTTATTATTCTTAGGGGAGGAAAAAAACACCCTGAATTAACAATCGGATTACTTACCTGTCTGGTTGTATTTGCTTCAGCATTCATGAACAACACCCCGGTTGTCGTAATGATGATTCCGATCGTAATACAGGTTGCCAAGGAACTGGGAACTTCCTCCTCCAAGTTGCTGATACCACTTTCATATGTCTCGATATTGGGCGGGGTCTGTACATTGATCGGTACTTCAACCAACCTTCTTGTAGACGGAGTTGCTCGGGAAAATGGATTGGAACCGTTTACACTTTTTGAAATAACACCATTGGCCGTGGTTCTTGTAGCAACTGGTTTCGTATATTTACTGATATTTGCCCCAAGACTGTTACCCGATCGGGAATCGTTATCTGAACTTTTACGCGACAGAACCACCATGAAGTTTTTCGTGGAAGTAATACTACCCGACGACAGTCCCTTGATAGGTCAAATCGGAAGCAAGGCCGATTTCTTCCGAAAACGGGGCATCAGAATTGTTGATATAATTCGTGATCATACCTCCCTTAAGCCACAAATCCAAACCCTGGAATTACAGGCTGGAGACAGATTGGTATTGCGAACCCAGGCAACGGAATTGGATGAGGTATTCGGGGTTGGAAATTTAATGAAAGCTTCCGAAAAAAACGGGAGTGTATCATCTTCTGAAAATAATGATGATGATATCCAATCTTCGATCAGAAAGGTATCATCCAAACAATCACAGACACTTGAGGCTTTGATTTCACCAGGATGTCGCATGATAGGCAAGACGTTGGGCGAATTGAATCTTCAACAGAATTACAACATTTACCCCATTGCCTTGCACCGACATGCCGCAAAACATCTCACGGAATTTTCTGATGTTGAACTCAGGGTAGGTGATACGCTTTTGATTGAAGGTGCCATTGAAGACATGAACCGAATGTCCAAGGATCAAAAACTGATTGAAATTACCAAACCCTCAACTTTACCCTACCGAAGAAACAAGGCACCCATTGCCATTGCAACATTGGCTGTAATCGTGATTCTGGCTACCTTGGGCATAGCCCCCATAGCTCTCTTGGCTATCCTTGGTGTCGCAGTAGTTTTAATTACAAAATGCATTGAAGCTGAAGATGCCTTTTCATTTGCTGATGGCAGGCTGATGGTTTTAATCTGGTCCATGCTCGGTATTGGAAAGGCAATGGAATTATCTGGAGCCGTTGAAGTACTGGATGGCATTATCAGTCCGTTGATGGTTGGTCTTCATCCATTTTTCATGGTTTGGTTTATCTACATCATTACTTCGATACTCACAGAAATGGTTTCCAACAATGCTGTTGCAATCATTGTTACCCCAATTGCGATAGGGATCGGAGTGAATTTGGGGATTGATCCCAGGGCCTTCGTTGTAGCTGTCATGATTTCTGCTTCAGCCAGTTTTGCAACACCGATTGGCTATCAAACCAATACGCTGGTTTATGCACCTGGCGGCTATGATTTCAAGGATTACCTGAAAATAGGTTTACCCCTGAATATTATCATAGGTCTGGTTGCCAGTTTCTTGATACCCTACATTTGGCCATTAACATAATTCATAGTTAAAATTTCGAGGCAATTTTGCTAAATTTGTTCCTGATGGAATGAATGAAAAAATTGCAGTTTGTTTTTTTTGAACTAATGATATGGAAAAAGAGTTTTATATTACCCAATTTAAATAATCATGATAGCTGTTTTACTACCATGATTATAGGTTTTAAGCCTTACTTGGAGAAACGATATGGAAATAGTTGAAGCATCTCTTGATCCGGCAAAAGAGTTACGGGAAATAGCATTTCAACCATTTGAATCTGCCCATGCCATGCCAAAAAGCGTTTATACCTCACAAGACTTCCTTGACAGGGAAATATCCAATATTTTTGCCAAGGAATGGTTTTGTGCTGGTCGGGCTGATGGTCTTCCAAACGTGGGAGACTTTTTTACGCTAGAACTTGCAGGACAACCAATCACTGTAATCCGGGACCAAGACGGGAAATTGCGTGCCATGGCCAATGTTTGTAGGCACCGAATGTCCAAGCTTCTCGAAGGGAGCGGTAATACCAAAAGAATAGTATGCCCTTATCACGGCTGGACCTATAACATTGATGGTAGCTTGCGTGGTGCACCAGCCATGACAAGGAACAAGGTTTTCGACCGAAAGAAAATGGGGCTCTCACAAATCAGATGCGAGGAATGGTTGGGATGGGTCCTTGTTTCCCTCAATCCTGATGTAGAACCGGTTGCCCAAAAACTGAGCAAGATAGAATCTATGGTGGCCGACTTTGATATGGGAAACTATGAGCAGGCCTTCTTTGAAACCTTTGAATGGAATACGAATTGGAAGGTTCTTGCCGAGAATTTCATGGAGAGTTACCATCTTCCGGTCTGCCATGCTGCTACGATCGGAGGTGTCTCGAAAGTGAACGATGTCGAATGCCCCGAAGGATTTGAAGCATTCAACTATCATACGCTGCAGAAGGAAGAAGATTTCACCCTTTCCGTTGCTCACCCCGATAATACAGCTTTGCAAGGAGAACGAAGGTATATGACCTACCTGCTTGCCATCTATCCTAGCTGGTTAATCACCCTAACCCCTGGGTATTTCTGGTACCTGTCCCTCTATCCCTTGGCTCCAGGCAGGGTGAAAATCTATTTTGGTGGCGGCATGGCCAAGGAATTTGCCTCAAGTGTGGAGAGTCAGAAACACTTTGAGGAATTGCGAGTTCTGCTGGATGAGGTTAACGATGAGGACAAGGGATGTACCGAAAGGGTTTACGCCGGCATGCTCTCGAATTTTCCCAATCCCGGCCCACTTTCACATTTGGAAAGACCCAATTACGAGTTTGCCCAATACATTTCCAACAAGGTACCAGCCTGATTTTGGCAAGAAGCACTCCCACTTAAGAAAATCAACTGTAAAATCATGACACTATTTACCCAAACCTCTACCTGGAATCAGGAAGAACATTCCATGTTTTCAGATTCCGTCAAGAGATTCTATGCAGATCACCTAGTACCCAATATGCAAAGGTTCGATATCGAAGGCATGGTTGACCGGGATTTTTGGAAAAAAGCTGGTAAAATAGGCATAATGGGCGGTTCGGTACCAGAGGAGTATGAGGGCAGTGGGGGTTCTTACGGCTTCGATTCCATTGCCCTTTACGAACAGGGAAAAATCGGGGATGGCAGTTGGGGTTATGGTATCCAGTCCATTGTCATCCATTATCTGATAAAATACGGTTCACATGAGCAAAAAGCCTACTGGTTGCCACAATTGGTTTCCGGCGAGTCAATCGGGGCACTTGCAATGACTGAACCTGGTTGCGGTTCCGATGTTCAGTCCATTCAAACCCAAGCGGAGAAGAAGGGAAATCATTACCTTATCAATGGGTCCAAAACATTCATTACAAATGGCGGATCGGCCGATCTGATTATTTTGACAACCAAAACGGAAGCATCGAAAGGGGCTCAGGGAGTATCATTGATTCTTGTTGATACCCGAGAGCTGGAAGGATTTCGACGAGGTCCAAGAATGAACAAGCTGGGACAAAAGGGAAATGATACGGCAGAATTGTTCTTTGATAATGTAATGGTTCCCAGAACCAATTTGTTGGGTGAAGAAGAAGGGCAAGGGTTTTATCAACTGATGAAGCAATTACCCTGGGAGCGGCTTCTTATCGGTATCACCGCCTTGGGAACCATAGATTTTGCCCTTGAACAGACCATTAGCTATGTGCAGGAACGAAAAGCTTTCGGCAAACGTTTGATGGATCTTCAAAATACCAGGTTTAAATTGGCTGAAGCAAAAACCAAGGCCGAGCTCCTGCGGACCTTTGTCAATGATTGCATTCAAAGAATAGAAAACAATGAGCTGAATGCTGCCACTGCTTCCATGGTGAAATATTGGGGTAGCGAAACTCAAAACCAAATTATCAATGAGTGCTTACAATTACATGGTGGTTATGGTTATATGCTGGATTACCCAATTGCACGTCTGTATGCGGATTCTCGTGTCCAAATGATTTATGGTGGTTCAAATGAAATAATGAAGGAACTCATTGCCAGATCAATAGACAATTAGGATTGTCCTAAAGTATTTTTCTTAAAATTCATTCCATTAACCAAAACTTATATTTTGATATTGGTTTTGGTTATCTTTTCATGTTTTGTCTGGTTTGATTATCAAGGTTAACCTAGTCCACCTGTACAATAAAACCCCAATCCAGCTTAAAATAAAAATTGTTGCTGCAACGGAAATAATTGAAGGTCCTGTTGGTGTATCAATATACAGAGAAACCAAGAGTCCCAAAATAACCGAAAGACATCCGAAAACAGTTGAAATTAATACCATCGCAACAGGTTGGCGGACCAAAGGTCGAGCTGCGGCAGGTGGGATTATCATCATTGCGGTTACCAATAATATTCCAACCACCTTGACAGCAACTGCAACCAAAATGGCTAATCCTAGATTTAATATCCATTGTTCCCATTTGGGATTCAAACCTGAAGCTATTGTTAAATCTTCACTTACTGTGGAAATCAAAAGTTTTTTCCATCGGAATAAAATTAAACCAAGAATTGTTATTGCACCGCTCCAGATATAAACCAAATCAACTTTGGTAACGGCCAACAATTGACCAAACAAATAGGATTCAATATTAACGTTTTGGGCAGGCAAGACGTTAACGGCAATTAACCCAAATGCCAGGGTAGAATGAGAAAATACTCCCAAGATTGTATCGGCACTATAATACCTGTTAACAAACAGGGTTACCACTAGGGAGGCCAATAAAGCCATCAAGAACACACCCAGAAAAATTGAAATACTGAAATACAGTGAAAGTGAAATACCCAAAATAGCTGAATGGGAGGTCGCATCTCCATAATATGACATCTTTCGCCACACCACAAAACACCCCAATGGACTTGCAGCCAGAGCAACTGCCAACCCAGCCAAAGTAGACCTTACGACAAAATCATCTAGCATGTGTTTTATTCCAAATTTTTTTTCTTGGAAAACCAAAAATCAACTTATTCACCCCAATATTTTTTCAATTATTCACGGATATTAATTCCCATTGGCATCTTAATCATTAAAATTACGGGCTGATTAATTTAATCGCCAAACTTTCAAAAAAGGATCCTTAAATGAACCTACCTAAATTAAATTATTTTGGAAGGAAAACAGGACAGTTTTCTATTTCAATCAGACGATTTTTCTATACGATTATTTTGTTTTTGTTTTCGTTTTCGTTTTTACCAACTGCAAAAGCTGAATCATTAAATATCGTTTCTGACATTAAACCTGTACAATCACTGGTAAGCATGGTTTTGGGTGATCTTGGTACTTCTGCACTGATTGCTTCCAGAAATGTTTCTCCACACGATTATATCATACGCCCCTCAGAAGCTAGGATGATATCGGAAGCAGATATAATTTTCTGGTCTGGACCTGCGGTCATACCCTCCCTAGAGAAATTTTTTGATGAATTGCCACCCGGTACCATAGCGATTTCACTTTTAGAGGAAGTTGAAGATTCACTTTTACCGATGAGAGACCCCGGTTCCTTGTTTGAAGATGACCATGAGGGTGAGGATGATCATGGCGATGAGGATGAAAACGAGGAAGAGGGCCATCATGAAGAAGAGGATGATCATGGTGATGAGGCCGATGCTAGGGAAGATGACCATGAGGGTGAGGATGATCATGGTGATGAAGCCAAAAGCGGTGGCCATGGGCATGGACATGATGAGGGCGGTTTAGACCCCCATGCTTGGCTTGATCCTTATATTGCCTTACAGTGGATAGATATTATTGCCGACATTTTGATGACCGAAGATCCGACAAATCAGCAAATCTATCTTTCTAACGCCGAGCAAGCGAAAGCAAAAATCTTGGAGCTTGATCAGGATATCAAAGCTCGACTTCATGATCTTAATCCAAGGTTTATGGTTTACCATGATGCCTTCCAATATTTTGAACTCCGTTATGGTTTGAATGCCATCGGTATGATCTCTGATGTGAGGGGTTCAGATCCAGGAGCAAGGCACATTCGCAGGTTAATAGATGAAATATCTAACGAAGGTGTAACATGCGCATTTTCTGAACCACTGTTCGAAGATGATTTATTGGAAACAGTGGTATCCGAAACAGAAATCAAAGTTTACGAAATCGATCCAATTGGTGCGAGACTAGAACCTGGAGCTGATTTATATTTGGATTTGATTTCCAATATTGCCGATAGCTTCATAGAATGTGGCTCAAGCGTTTAATTTCCTAAAATCCTTCCTCACCCCAAATGTCTTTTCATTTGGGGTGAGGAAAACAATATTGCCATTGAAACAATTAGCTTTTTCTATGGAAACGCCATTGTCGAATTAAATGCCGCAAGGTTGATTTAACCAATAGATTCAGACAAATAATCAATTTGTTAAAGTCTGAATCATAAATCACGGATAATAAGAGCAAGACACCTAATATTTCAGATTTAAAATCATTTTTGCTCTCACCTTTGACCTACTTTCCATAATTACAGAGAAATTGTAAATTTTTTGGATTGAGGGAAAATTCTCGGTTATTAATAAACACTAGTTGAATCATGTACATTACTTACGGGTTTATACAAACCTTACGACTAGGGATGGGTTGATATAAAATTACCGATTTTTTGTTGTTTGCTTCGTGTAAAATGCTAATGAATATTTTTGGTAATTATTTTCAAACCGTAGAACTAAATTCATATTGGAGTATTAATGCCGGAACTTGTTAATGACGCTTCTAAACAGATTTGGGAGCAGGATTTGAGGCATAACCTCCACCCTTTTACTGATTTCCCTTCATTTAATGAAAATGGAGCCCTAATCATTGAAAGCGGTGAGGGTAACAACATTAAAGATAGCAACGGACAAACCTATTTGGATGCTATCGGTGGTCTATGGTGTACTAATATAGGTCTAGGTAATGAGGAAATGGCTGACGCTATCGCTGAGCAAGTCAAA
Organism: uncultured Albidovulum sp.; assembly: GCA_964532985.1. Lineage (GTDB taxonomy): Bacteria > Pseudomonadota > Alphaproteobacteria > Rhodobacterales > Rhodobacteraceae > MPNP01. Next base: position 8,363 of record CAZHIL010000449.1, read on the forward strand.
AAACTGGCATATTCCTCCATCTTCACTGACATGTCAAATGAGCCGGCAGCCCTTTTCTCAGCAAAAATTGCCTCCCTGGCACCGGGAGATTTGAATCGGATCCATTTTGCAACAGGTGGGTCCACCGCTGTGGATTCGGCTTTCAGGATGGTTCACTACTATCAGGGATGTCAGGGCAATCCGGAAAAAATACATGTTATTGCCAGACACCAGGCCTATCATGGTTCGACCTTTGCAGCCATGTCGCTTGGTCGTAAGAAAACTGATAGAACCTCCCAGTTTCATTTTATTACAGATATAATTCATCACATTTCGGCACCTGATCAATACCGGGCACCGGAGGGTATGAATGAAGATGAATATTGTGACCATTTGGTAAAGGAGTTTGAAAATAAAATTGCTGAAATCGGTGTGGACAAGGTAGGAGGATTCATCGCCGAACCCATAATGGGTGCTGGTGGCGTTCTAGTACCACCAAAAGGATATCTGAAAAGATTCAGGGACATTTGCAAAGCCCATGATATCCTTTATATTTCAGACGAGGTCGTTACTGGTTTTGGCCGACTGGGACATTGGTTCGCATCAGAAAGTGTCTTCGACTTTGTGCCCGATATAATTACATCCGCCAAGGGCTTATCCTCCGGATATCTTCCCATTTCCGCCATGATATATTCAGACCGGGTCCATGAGGTCATTTCAGAAGGTCAGGGAAATGGATATTTCCCTCATGGATTTACCTATTCCGGCCATCCGGTATGTTGTGTGGCAGCCTTGAAAAACATTGAGATCATCAAGCGGGAAAATATCCTTCAGAATGTTCGGGAGGTTGGCCCTTACTTTGGTGAACAATTGCAAAAACTCAGGGACCTGCCCTTGGTTGGTGATGTCCGAGGTATGGGTTTGATGCGATGTGTTGAAAACGTCATGAACAAGCAAACCAAGGAATGTTTCCCGGAAGAAGTTCAAATCGGCAAGAGAATTTCCGATGTCGCCGAGGAACTTGGTCTGCTCGTTCGTCCTGTAGGTCATTTGAACATCATGTCCCCTGGTTTGACCCTGACTAGGAAGGAAGTGGATGAAATAGTTGATAAACTCGGTAGAGCAATTGAAAGGGTCAATTCCGAACTTATCAGAGAGGGTTGGAATCCCTGCTGACAATTGATTATGAATTCATCCCAAAATCCGACCAGACCCAACTCAATCTCAGAAAGTGAAGGACTCCCGGGCTGGACCTATTTCTCACCAGGGCTTTTCGACCTGGAATTGGAGGTCCTGTTCTATTCACATTGGCAGTTTGTCTGTCACGTCAATGAGATTGAAAACCCCGGTGAATTCGTTTCCTATGATATTGGAGCCGAGAGGGGATTTGTAATTCGGGATTCGGCCAACCGGATTCATGCTTTTCATAATCTGTGCCGTCACCGAGGATCAAGAGTTGTTTCCGGCAAAAGGGGCCAATGCAATAAGGTTCTGGTCTGTCCCTTTCATGGATGGACTTACAATCTGGATGGAACCTTGCGGGGAATCGCCAGAAGGGATACCTTCTCTGAATCTGATTTTTCAAACCTTGGATTGAAAAGAATCGAGTTTGAAATATGGAATGGATTGGTTTTCATAAGGTTCAAACCCGGCAAGCAGGCATCCGTTGCCGAAATTATGACTAGGCATGCCAAGGAAATCCAACCCTATGGGCTGGATCGCATGGTAGCCTCTCCAAAGGGGCGCATTACAGATAGAATCGAGGCAAATTGGAAAGCGGTAAGGGATGTAGACAATGAAGGGTATCATGTTCCACAAGCTCATCCAGCATTGAATGACCTTTATGGCAAGGATTACCATGATGAAACAATGATAGGAGAAACTAACAGGTCGGTTGGAAGATTTACACCTGGACCCAGAAAGCATTGGAGTGTAAGAAATTACATGAATATATTGCCGGAAAATAATGACCTCCCGGAAACGCATAGAAATATCTGGCTGTATATTGGTATTTTTCCCAATCTGGTTTTGGGCTTCTATCCTGACTGTGTTATTTTCTATCAGGAAATTCCCCAAACACCAACCCTTACCTTGCAACGGGGAGGTGTATTTCATCATAAGGATGAATCAAGGGAAATGAAACTTGCCCGCTATCTGAGCGGCAGAATTGACAGGGAAACTTCGAAAGAAGACAGTATGCTATCGGTTTGGGTCAGTGAGGCTACCAAATCTTCAGCCTATGACAAGGTCATCTTTTCCGATCTGGAGAAAGGCGTTCCATCTTACCATGATTTATTGCGGGAAAAGCTACCCGTTACCAAACTGGATGTGGAACCTGCTACTCCTCAATTGCAAGATCTAAATGATAGAATGCTGAGTGCTGTAACCTAGTGAATAATCAGGGTTGATCAAACTGCCTGTCTCACTCATTAACCCAAGTAGTAATTGTATCTATATCCGGTCTGGGACGGTCAGGAGGTATGGTGGATGAAGTTCCAATATGTATGAATCCCGCAACATATTCATCCGTGGATAAACCAAGGGCCCTGCTCCGGAATTCCTCATCATGAGCACCGAATCCCGTCAACCAGTTTGCTCCCCAACCAGCAGCAAGTGAAGCATTAAGGAGGGATAAGCAAACAGCCCCAGCTGAAAGCGTTTGCTCAATCAAGGGTATTTTCGCTTCCCTGTTGGGTTTGGAGACAACGACAACAATCAAGTTGGCAACCTCGAACACCTCACAAGCCTTGGCAAGCAGGGAAGGAGCCTTGCCTAGCTGCTCACCCCTCTCCTGAAGGATTTTTGCAAGCCTGGGCATGGCCGGTTTCTCCAGAACAATGAACCTCCAGGGTTCAAGCTTGCCATGATCGGGACTTCTGGCGGCTGCAGTCAGAATGGTATTCAATTCTTCCTTGTCTGGTACAGGCTCCTTCAGTATCAAAAAGGGACGTGATCTTCGGGTCAGTAGAAAATCCAACGCTTGGTTGCTGTTATTTGACATTACTACCTCATAAGAATTAAATTGAATTACCCAAGATTACAGATTCCCTGCATCTTGGAAAGTGTAATTTGCTGATTGTATTTTGATTACAAGTTCATTTGTTGAACCTGAGCTGTAAGTCCCCCATCCATTATCCACAATTGTCCGGAGGCATATCTTGCTTCATCCGAAGCCAGCCATAACACCAAACCTGCTATATCCTCAGGTTGCCCCATGGTATGGGTTGGGTGTATCTTTTCAATATCCCTTTTCAGCTCCTCGATACTCCCGCTTTCCCCAACAAAGCTCTCTAGCATCGGGGTCTCGACAAATCCGGGGCAAATTGCATTTACCCTGATCCCTTCGGGTCCATGATCACAAGCCATGGCTTTCGTCAGGGCATGAACAGCCCCTTTGGTAGCACAATAAGCAGCGAGTTTCGGATCGGCTATGAAGCCGTCATAAGATCCAAAATTGATGATGTTTCCCTTGCCTGATTTTCTGAGCAGGGGCAGAGATAATTTTGAAACGAGAAAGGTGCCAGTTACATTGATTGCAAAAATCCTGTTCCACTCTTCAAGCGAGGTTTCTTCAATGGTCTTTTCGATTTCAATTCCAGCCGCATTGACCACAACATCAACCCGGTCCCACCGATCACCGATTTTGTCAAAAATACCCTGAAGATCATCTGGACATGTAATATCCACCTGAAATGCCGACCAATCTTCAGGTAAGGCCTGGGCGATGTCCAGCGAGATAACTTCAGCACCTTCTGCCACAAACCTTTGACAAATGGCAGTTCCGATTCCTCCGGCACCGCCAGTGACAATGGCTTTCTTGCCACCAAGCCTATTCACCATTGTTCTCCCATTCAGTGTAAGCATCAAGAACAAGGCCATGAAAATGATGTACCGCATGTTCGGATTTACCCGATCCGGCAGGATCATGCACGATCCTTCCCTGGGTAAACGCCGGGGTGGACATGCCTCGCTGAACGCTTTCAACCAAAGCAATATCCTCTGTCTGGAGAATTTCATCAATATATTTGATGGCTTCAAGTTCCGATTCTACAGGTTCGGCAGTTTCGAAGAAAAAATCATAGGTTTCATAGGTATGATCAACATCAATTGGCAGAATATGCATGATGATAAAATTTCCCCTGCCGGGATAACGCATCAGACAAGTATTCGGCCAAAGCCACCAAACGGCATGATCCTTGACGGTCGCCTCAGATACCGAATAGGCTGAATTTGCTGCCTTGCCTGCCTCGGCCATGTGGCTCGACCATATCCCATGGGTTGTTACCTTATAGGTATCCATATCCACTAGGGTACAAAAATCCTTATGGGCCGTCGGACAGTGGTAGCACTCAAGAAAGTTGTCCACAACATTCTTCCAATTCGATTTTATGTTGTAGGTAAGTCTGTGTGAAAAGGTCAGGTTGGCCAGATCAGGGGCCCAGAAGTTGATTTCTTCCGCAAGTGAACCGGTTTGTTCCGACAATGGGGCTGCATCGTGGTATAGATTGACAAATACAAAGCTGCAAAATTCCTCAACCTGAACTGATTCGAGGCAAATTTCACCAAGTTGAAAATCCTTCATACCCTCGGTATGTGGTGCTCTGACAAGTTCCCCCTTTAGGTTATAAGTCCAAGCATGATAAGGACAAACTACCCTTTTCGTCATACCCTCTCCCGTCAGCAGTTCATGCCCCCGATGTTTGCAGACATTATAGAATGCCTGGAGTTTGCCATTAAGATCACGGCAAATCAGTAAGGGATAATCCCGAATTCTGGTTGTTACAAACGAACCCGGACTTGCAAGTTTCTCGGCATGACAAACCCATTGCCAGGTTTTGGCAAAAATTGCCTCTTTTTCAATTTCAAAAATTTCTCTCTGGCAATAGGTTTCGGCCCGTAGGGAATGTGATTCTCCAGGTTCCTTTGTCCACCCATGAGAAAGCCATGACAGATTATTCCCATTCACTGAGTCCAACATAGTATTTCATCCTCTTCAGGTTCAGTTACTTTTATTCCATATATTAAACTAATCACCAATCAAATCTCAATCCTGTTGCACTCGCTGTTTGGTTATTCTGTTTGGTATCAGAAATTCAACGATGGCGCCAAATATGATGAAAAAAGTACCTGCAAACTTGTTGGGACCAAATGGTTCGTCCAAAAGGATATAACTTGAACCTATTCCAGACAATATCTCCATGGAAAGGAGAAAACTCATCAAGGCAGGTGCGATCAGGGTGGAAGTCCACAGGGATAACACAATCAAAGGTGCAAAGTACAGGGTTCCAAACAACAAGGGAACATAACCAAGTGTAAGCAAGGTTTCACTATCCGGAAAAATACCCAACTGTGGACCACCAATCAAGGCTATCAGTAGCCCAACCAAGACCGACCCCACCATGGCGATCAGAGCAAGTTGGGGAAAATCCCTCCTTTTGGTTGGAGATGTGAACAGAAAAGAGATACCTATTGACCAACACAAGCCCGATACAAAGGCCATTATGTCTCCAATATTGATGGAATCAAAGGATATAACCCCTTCAAAAACCAGAACGATACCCAATAGTGAAGAACCTATGGCCACCAGGCTTGGCCACCTCCATTTTCTACCCAAAAATAGGCACTCGATTATGGTACTCCAAGCTGGAGAAAGATAAAACAGCAGTACTGCATTTGCTACATCGGTGAAGGATATTGCGATGAAAAAGGTTGCTGCACCAAACCCTACAATGAATGCACCAGCAGAACTTTTGATTGTCGTTTTTGTAAATCCTGTAATCAGGCCAACATACAGTAATAGGAATATAGTAGCCCCAACGTTGAGAGATGTACCACCCCAAATTCCATCAAAACCAATCTGATTCAGATACCGAACCGGAATCCAGCCCAAACCCCAAATCAATGCTACGAATAAGGCACATAATTCAGGTATTCGCCGATTTGCTCTTATTTCCATTCCCATTCTCTAGATGATTACAAGAATTCAAAGCCATCAGGCATTGAGATCAGTGATTAATTGGTTTAAGACCATCAATTCTGTCAATAGGAATTTTCACAAAATTGACCTGAACCAACAGGATTTTATTTTCTCCCCATTGGTTGTGTACCAATACTTGCCCTCTTCTTCAGGTCTTGGACAAAAAGCAGAACCCGAATAGGACCATGATTGTGATTGATAGGCGGGGTGTTACTTCTTGACAACCCTCAACCCAAGGTCTCTCAAGGCTTCGTTTGTTGGTGCTGAAGGAGCACCTAGCATCAGGTCTTCGGCTCTTTGGTTAAGGGGAAATAAAATGACTTCACGAATGTTCTCCTGATTGGTCAACAACATGATTATACGGTCAATCCCCGGAGCTATCCCGGCATGTGGAGGTGCACCGTATCGGAAGGCATTGACCATACCGCTGAAATTTGTATCAACAAAATCCTTGTTGTAACCGACAATTTCGAAAACCTTGTAAAGGATTTCCAGCTTATGGTTTCGAACCGCTCCAGAAGATAACTCAACGCCGTTGCAAACAATATCATATTGGTATCCCAGCACCTCCAGTGGGTCCTGGTTCTGCAATGCTTCCAATTCACCCTGTGGCATGGAAAATGGGTTGTGCGAAAAGTCAAGTTCGCCAGTCTCTTCATCCCTTTCAAAAAGGGGAAAGTCCTTTATCCAGCACAATTCAAACCGATCCCTGTCAATGAGGTTCAACTCATTCGCTATTTCATCCCTTGCCTTGGCCGCAACATTTACAAAGCTCGATGGCTTGCCCCCGAGAAAAAAGGCCGAATCACCAACATCTAGCCCGAGCTGTTGCCTGATTGCTTCGGTTCTTTCGGAACCTATGTTATTCGCCAATGGCCCGGCACCGACGACCTTGCCGTCCTCAACCCGCCAAAAGATATAACCCATGCCGGGCAGCCCTTCACCTTGGGCAAAGGAGTTCATCCTGTCGCAGAATCTTCGACTGCCTCCACCCGGAGCTGGAATGGCCCTTATTTCATTACCCTTGACCTTCAACAGATTGGCAAAAATCCGAAATCCTGATTCATGGAAATGCTCACTGACGATCTGCATTTTTATCGGGTTTCTCAAATCGGGTTTGTCAGTTCCGTAGGTCAGCATTGCATCCTTGTAGGTAATCTGTGGAAATTCCTTGGTTACAGGTTTTCCTCCACCAAATTCCTCGAAAACACCCCGCATGACAGGCTCGATTTCATTAAACACATCTTCCTGTGTGGCAAAGCTCATTTCAACATCTAGTTGATAGAACTCTCCAGGGGATCGGTCCGCCCTGGGGTCTTCATCACGAAAACATGGCGAGATTTGGAAATAGCGATCAAAGCCGGCAATCATGATCAGCTGCTTGAATTGTTGGGGTGCTTGCGGGAGGGCATAGAAATTACCCGGATGAAGTCGGGATGGAACTAGGAAGTCCCTAGCGCCTTCAGGGGAAGAAGCGGTGAGAATGGGTGTCTGAAAATCAATGAATCCTTGACTCTCCATCCTTTTGCGGATCCATGATATCACCTTGGAACGCAGAACAATCCGATCATGCAGGCTTTTGCGCCGCAAGTCGATAAAACGGTATTTCAGCCTTGTCTCCTCGGGATAATCAGGTTCTCCAAAGACTGGAAGGGGGAGATCCTCTGCGGCACCAAGTATTTCCAGTTTCCTGATAAATACCTCAATCTCGCCAGTTGATATCTTGCTGTTGACTAGTTCTGGATCCCTCTGCCTGACTTCACCTTCGATGCATATGACATATTCTGCCCTAAGTTGCTCCACATCAGCAAAGACTTCACTGTCTGGATCTGCCAATATCTGGGTTGTGCCGTAATGATCACGCAGATCAATAAAGAGGACCCCACCGTGATCCCTGATCCGGTGAACCCAACCTGAAAGACGAACGGTCTCGTCAGTATGGCTGCGATTTAATTCTGCGCAGGTATGCGTTCGATATTTATGCATCAAATCCTCGTGAAAACATCAATTTGCATAATCAAGACAAGTTCTCAATCAAGTACCCGTTCACTTGTTTAATGGGAGCTCTTTAATCGAAAAAGGAGAAAAACCTTAATACCAAAAGGGTAACCAAGGTTTATCGTCCTGAGTTACCCAGTTCCAATTTTGAAATTAGTCAATTAATCCCAAATTGTCGGCTTTCAATAACTGGCATTGATTTTCTTCCCTTCAGGTAATCCGTTTTACAATGGATGATTCAGCCATTCCTTGTAAAATCCTTCCAGATCTGGGCAAAAATCAAAGGTAACGGGATAACCGGGTGAGCAGGCCTCGACTTCTAGCAGTGTTCCGCAACCCGGGCAGATGAATTCCCGGATTTCCATCCAGGAAGGATCACAAACATCGGAATGGGGATAAATGCTCTCAAGGTCTTCCACCTTGTTCCTGACCAGTAGAACAGACTGAAACTTCCAGTTTTTCCTGTAATCT
>CAZHIL010000450.1:0-2328 GCA_964532985.1 uncultured Albidovulum sp.
TCCCTGTTTCGATCAAAATTTCCATGTGCTGGAGTTGGTTCCTCACCGTATTCTTCTGGATGAATGTTGGGTTTGCCTCCCGTAAACAGAAAACCATCACAAGTATCCATCAATTCTTCTATGGTGAAATGAGTAGGGTCGGAAGGAATTATGAGAGGTACCGCATTGGCGACATGGGAAATCGCCATGGTATTCATAGTTCCTGTTGAATGTACGGGGTAATCACCTTCAAGGTAATAGAAATTACCTGTTATCCCCACTACTGGTCTGGTCATTATTTCTGTTTAAATCATTACTTCGTAAATGTTCTAGGATTTGAAAATCTAGGTTATCCAATTTGTGTTTATCGATTCAATTATCAAGAAACGCATCATAATTAGGTATAAAACCGATATTAAAAATCAAAATATATTCTAGGAAGATATATACATTGTGAAAGTCGACTACATAAACCAACTATGTGGCAAGATAATGATTTTTCAAACTTTTGTGTGTAGTGACTTTTCTAAATTTCTCATCAGGGAGAATTTAATTTCGTTAACATCTATTGATAAGTGAAAAGGTTTTCGTGCCTGAATTTGATTTGGCCAATAGATATTTTACAGGAAATAAAATCATTAGAATCTAATATGCAAGATATTGATGAAACTTTAAAAACAGATTGTTCAACAACAATTGGTTCCAGCGGAGATAGTTCAATTGAAAACCGGAGAAGACGAGGACATTGATAGCAATCCCATCCAGTGAATCTAGGTAGTTTACAAAGCCGAATACGACCGGATCGATCCAGAAAAAGCCGTCAGTCTGCCCAGGTTGTTGCATCAATCATTCGCAGATTTTGACGCATCCCATTACCCTCTGTTTTCATACATTATCCCTGAAGTAGCTGATTTTGCAACCTCGTAATCTCATTTCCACCGCGCGGCGATTGGTGGGAAAAGTTCGAAAGGGGAAACCAACCAAACCGATCTCAAGAGGGCTAAGAGTTCAGCCTATTATGCGAAGTTCCATACTATTTGCTGGAATGGTGCTGATTGTCTAGTTGGAAAATCTCGAGACCGCCGGAGTCAACGTGCCAGGAAACAGGACTATTGTGCTATCGAACATGGTTTGGCCAGTAAGCAATGTGACAAAAGAAAGATCATGAGTTATTTCCCCATAGCCATTCAGGATTTTACCCGTATTTAGATGGATTCGCAGAAACAACCCCATAGAGCTGATTATGATCCAGATAAAAAAATCAGGCGTCACCAGGTTCTCAGTACCATTGCTATAGCTGAAATAGCAATTAAAATGCTTCAACTATCGGAAAGTAAGCATAGAAAGGCCTTTGCGGTATGGGTTACAATGAAGAATCGAACTGATTGACGAGATTCTGTCAGGTCACAATTCCTATATAGCCAAACACCTGAACAGAATTTCTTCCATTGAGTGAGACCATTAACCTCTGGTCACAATATGTTGGTATCGAACACAGTAGGCGATCACGGAATTAATTCTGGCAAGAATTTGTTAAGGAAATGTCCTCAAAGAACTGTATGCTCCTCCGAAATGATTCATTGGCATAATCAACACGACAGTTTAATTACACCTGAATATTCTTTGGAAGTTATGATGAAGATTATATTTGCAGGTTTGACCAACTGTGTAAATACATGGTGAAGCTAAAGAGTCATCGCATTATGGAAACCTTTGTGATTCCTTTGATACCGTAGGTAAAGAACTCAACGTCAAAAGGATGTATTGATTAAATATCACATGCAAACCCTCCCGGTTTTCATCATGCTGAACTGAAGCCTGAAATCGGTTAGGTTTTCAGAATTGGTTTTATATCTCAAAATAAATTAGAAATACACGGTCAATTTGGCTGATAAACTATTTCCAGAAAGAGATTCCTTATTGGAGAAATACCCGGAATATCCTATCTCACCATCAAGGTTATTGTCCGGTCTGAATAGTTTGGTACCGAGGTAATAGTAGAATTCAGTTTTGGGTAGTATTGTTGTGGACAATATTTTATCCCCACCTGCTGCAAATTTTGAATGGAATTCAATTGCAGGATTTGTTCTATGTAATATGCCACCACCAACCACCGGTTGCAAATCCAAGGTTTGGAAATTCCTGCTTTGACCAAAAAATTCGAACCTTGGATTAATGACAAGTGATTTTATTGAGGTTTTGTCCACAATCAGGGCAAAATCCTCACCACCGGTTTCTGTATATGATCTGCTTTTGACACCAGAATAACCTACCCGAGCATACCAGTTTAATGTGCCATTCCAAATTTTAGAGGAGTTGGAAATTTCTGCTGAAATACCAGCTGAATGG
>CAZHIL010000451.1:0-2907 GCA_964532985.1 uncultured Albidovulum sp.
GTCGAGTTGAAGGATTGAAAATGATTGAGGTGTTCCAAGGTCGCCAGACGATGTTTGGTAATTTGTACTGTCAAACTAGCCATTTGGGCTTCTACGGCATTGAACCATGATTGCTCATTGTTTCGCTCCCTCAGCAAAAGGTTTCTTTCCCGCAAGGCTCTGGTATATTTGTTGATCAAAGTCGGGTGTTCAGGATAAAATCCCATGACAAGCCGATCCAGAAACTTCCTACGACCTTCCGGTCCCTCGACCCACAAGCGATCCATCAAGGGAGTAATCCAGATGACCTTCAGGATTTTGTTCAATTCGACCTGACGTGATGGTTTGTCATTGATCAGGACTTTTCTTGTCTTTTCCTCACCAAGATGGGTTTCCAGCCATAATATTTCGGCAGGATGGGCTTCAAATGATGCTTTTACCCGCCATGGAACTGGCAAGCCATATGGTTTCAGGTCTTCAGATTGGGCACTCCTCAACCCTTTGCCGGGAGAGAATAGTGACAGGGCCTCAAGAATAGTCGTCTTGCCGGAACCATTTTTGCCAACAAGAACTACAATTTGTCTTAGGTCTTCAAGATCCAGGCTATCAAAGCAGCGAAAATTTCGTAAACCTAAATTGGAGATATTGAAGGGAGTCAAATCTTGTTATGTAAATTGCAAAAGGTTCAAGCAAGCAAACCTATGTAAAAGATCAGGACTATGTGTCAGACGGTTTGAGGCATAATTACAAACAAGGCATTGTTATCACCTTCCTTGCGTAATTTGATTGCCGTGCTTCCGTCATTTATGGTGAATACAGCCATTCCACTGCCCAACACCTCCAAGGCACCACTGAGATGGCTAGATACAAACTTCAGGACAAGGGTATCACCGGGATACGATACAGGCATCTCCGTTTCGGCTATGCCTCTTCCCATGGAGGTAACCTTGAGTTTGAGCTTGTCAGGAGTCAGGGTCAGGACGACAGCCTCATTTGGATCCGACGATACGGTAAGGACTTTCCTTAAAGACTGCAACAACTCTTCGATATTCAAGGACATAACAAGATTGGTATCCTGCGGGATCAACCTGTGGTAAGAGGGAAAATCACCACTGATGAGAAGCGACGTCAATTGCTTGCCATCACTGACAAACCGTATTTTCTGCTCCGTGTAATGGATGGTTACCAATCCCTTATGTTCAAAATACCTGGTAATTGTATTGACCGTTTTTTCAGGAATGATCACTCCCTTGAAATCACCGATATTTTCCGGTTTGGGAGCAGAATAAAGTGCCATCTTGAAACCATCAGTTGCCACGGCATCAAAACATTCCTCTTCCTTTTTCTTGGCGACATTCAGAAAAACACCTTTCAGATATTTTCTTTGGTCAGCCCTAGAAATGGCAAATTTTGTCGTATCGAGGAGTTTGATAAGATCATTGGCATCCATGCTGAAAGAACCGTCAAATTCCTCGTTGGTCAATTCGGGGAAGTCCTCGGCGGGTAATGTTTGCAGTTCATAATAGGAAGAACCGGAAGTAACAGTCAGTTTCAGGGTTACGGCATCAAATTCCAAACTGCATGTTTCGGATTTATCAAGTGCCTTGGCAATTTGTGAAAGTGTTTTGGCGGAAACGGTTATCGATCCCTCCTGTTCGGCATAGATGGGGGCTGTAACCTGAAGTTCACAAGTTCTGTCTGTTGTTGTAAATTTAGCCGTTGAGGTCCCTACCTCAATCCGTACAAATGAATCAATAGGGGAGACTGCGTTTTGGATAGTTATTGATTGAACCTGGGTTGCCACCTGATCCAATACATCTACCCCCATACTAAATTTCATCTTTTTGCTCTCCAGTTATTAAATCACTATTTTCAATAAATAATGATTTTTAACCCTGCAACAATTCCCTGCGCAATTTTACAAGGGAATATTCCAATTCCTTATCCCTGCTTTTTAGCGATTCTATCTTGTTAATAGAATGAATTATTGTTGTTCGATCCCTGTCAAAACAACTTCCAATATCCGGCAATGACTTGGAAGTCAATTCACTTGACAGGTAAATGCCGATTTGCCTGGCTCGTACCACGTTGCTAACACGTTTCGGACCAGTAAGGTCAGACAGGTTCAGCCCGTGATAATCGGCAACGGCTTTCATGATCTCTTCAACCGTTGGTGGCTTGGTAAATTTGACTAGATCCGTAATCGCTTCCTCTGCCAGATCAAGTGTAATCTTCTTGCAATTGAGATAACCGGCCGTTACGATCAGCCTTTGTAGGGCACCTTCCATTTTTCGAATATCACCAGAGATGTTATCGGCAACAAACTCAAGTACACCTTCCGCAAAGCGAAGATCAAAATTGTTGCTCCGTCGGTCCTTCAACTTCTGCTTCAGGATCCTCAGACGAAGGTCATAATCCGGTGGTTCAAGTTTTTCTACAAATCCATGTTGCAATCGGGATTTTATTCTGGGGCCGAATTCTTCCATTTCATCGATGGTATTCAATCCGGTGGCAACAACAAGTTTACCCTCGCTGAGGAATGTATCTAGGGTTAGATCCAGTTCCTGGGTTGTGCCCTTTTTGCCATGAATCAACTGAATGTCATCAATGAATATGGCATCCACCGATCGAATGCGTTCCCTGAATTCCAACAGTTTGCCATGCTTGGTAGCAGCCACGAAGTAATCCGAAAATTGCTGTCCGGTAAGCAAGCTATGCTTGAGTTTCGTGTTTTTTGACAATTTCATCCAGAAAATGGCATGCAGCAAATGTGTTTTACCCAAACCCACATTGCCGTGCAAATAAAGGGAATTGGAATTTTCCTCATGATCATTGGCAATTTGCCACGAGGCAATATGAGCTTTGCCGTTGGCATCTCCAACGACAAATCTTTCAAAGGTATACCGTTTGTCGGGTTTCATCCCTGAC
>CAZHIL010000452.1:0-2656 GCA_964532985.1 uncultured Albidovulum sp.
AGGATTAGGAGATTGAACATACCACCGAGGGTCTTGCCCATAAAGTCCTTGATTATGTCAATGGAAACGAAACTACCCCATCTGTAAGCGGATGGAGCCATTAGACCTGTCATCCAAAGCATGCAAAAGCGGGCTGCTTCATCAGGCCATGGCAAGGCATTATTCAGAATATACCTGAAGAATACCTGTATCAGGATACAGACAACCATCAGACCTAGGGCAATTATGGCCAAAACCCGACACCAGGCCAGTATTCTGGTCAGGATATTCCCGTACAATTTTACAAAATCAGTTAATTCCATACGAATTCCCACGCATAAACACTAATCTGCCATAACCGAATGAAAATTGAAGATCATGCCACGGGCAATCTTTGTTCGGCCATCTCAACCCACCAGGAACAACCGGCTGGTATGACTTCATCGTTAAAATCATACTGCGGGTGATGCAAGGGTGCTGTATCGCCATTGCCGATCAGGATAAAGGCACCTGGCCTGGCATTGAGCATGTATGAGAAATCCTCTGCTCCCATCACGATCGGATGGTTGTCATCAACTCCATTTGAGATCTTCTGGGCAGCCCTTACCGCAAACTCGGTTTCCTGTTCATGGTTTTCCGTAACCGGATAACCGTGTTCATATTCCACCGTTGCCGAACCACCAAAGGATTTTGCTATTCCCTCGGATATTTCATGTATCTTATCATAAACGGCATCTTTGACATCCTTATCCATTGTACGTACCGTACCCTTAAGCAGAACATTTTGTGGAATGACATTGCTGGCCTTGGTATCGGTTTCAAATGAAGTGACAGATACTACAACCGTTTTGACCGGATCAATATTCCTTGAGGCTATCGTTTGCAAAGCAATTACAATATGGGAAGCAATCAGGGTTGTATCTACCGCGATGTCTGGTTGGGCTGCATGACCTCCCTTCCCTTCCACCTTGATGTGGAAGGTATCTGCTGCTGCAAAAAACGGTCCCGACCTGATTGCGAAATCTCCAACTTCCATGGCCGGTACGTTGTGCATCCCATAAACTTCACTGATGCCAAATCTTTCCATCATCCCGTCATCAACCATTTCCTTGCCACCACCGCCGCCTTCTTCAGCTGGTTGGAAGATGACAGCAATCCTGCCATTGAAGTTTCTTGTTTCGGCAAAATACTTTGCAGCACCCAACAACATTGCAGTGTGCCCATCATGCCCGCAGGCATGCATGACACCTGGCGTTTTGGAGGTATAAGGAACCGATGTATCTTCCTCAATCGGTAGGGCATCCATATCGGCCCTCATACCGATCGTTTTGCCGGAGGTATTCACGCGGCCACTTATGATGCCGACGACCCCGGTGCGGCCGATACCACGAACGATTTCATCACAACCAAATTCCTCAAGTTTTTTGGCGACAAAATCCGAGGTTCGGAAAACATCAAACATCAATTCCGGATTTTGGTGAATATCCCTACGCCATTCACTAATTTCGCCATGCATTTCTGAAAAACGGTTTCGAATTGCCACCTTGTTCTCCCTAAGTCAATTTCCTGATGATTTTACCAATGAACCGTTCCCCAGCTTCAAGCTGGGAAATGGAAATAAATTCGTCTGCTCCATGAGCCTGTTCAATGCTTCCTGGTCCACATACGACTGCGGAATATCCCTTTTCCTGAAACTGACCGGCTTCGGTGGCATAGGATACAACATTGATGCTGTTGTCGCCAGTAATCCTTCTTGCCATT
Organism: uncultured Albidovulum sp.; assembly: GCA_964532985.1. Classification (GTDB taxonomy): domain Bacteria; phylum Pseudomonadota; class Alphaproteobacteria; order Rhodobacterales; family Rhodobacteraceae; genus MPNP01. Next base: position 1,741 of record CAZHIL010000452.1, read on the forward strand.
TCTTCTGCAGCTCCATTCGTTTCAGGTTTCAAAGGGGGAACGTTGAACCAATTGCCTGTATTAATCCCTGTATCTTCATTAACCTTTTTCATTTCCGATTCAAGTTGAACAGCATATTGCTGAAACTCGGACACCCACCTTTCCGGCTCTTCTCCGGGTACACATCGTATCTCTACAAAAAACCTGCAGTCCTTTGCCGTTATGTTTTGTGCCGTTCCACCCTTGATCTTGCCGACATGGAGTGTCGTATAGGGCGGAACGAATTGACTGGTTATGCTATCTTTCCTTTTCTCGCTGTTCTCCTTGTTGCGTTGATTGGCCCATTCAATCAGTTTGGCACCATACATGATGGCAGAAACACCCTGATGCATAATGGATGAATGTACCTCGAAGCCCCTTACATGGACTGAAATGGCCGTTCCACCCTTATGGCTGGTGACCACCTTGAGCATTGAAGGCTCGCCAATAATGGCGAGCTTGGCCGGTGGCAATTGATCCCTTATCTTGCTGATCATGGGAGGGGCACCGATACAACCGATCTCTTCATCCCTGGAAAAGGCAAGCTGAATTGGACGCTTGAGTTCAACCTCGGTCATTTCGGGAATCATGGCAAGTACATTGGCCAGAAACCCTTTCATATCACAGGTTCCCCGACCATAAAGCTTGCCATCGCTTTCGGTCAGTTTCCAAGGGTCGGTTTGCCATTTCTGACCCACGACTGGAACGACATCGGTATGTCCCGAGAGAATGACTCCATCCGGTTTTTCTGGCCCAACCAAGGCATAAATACTTGCCTTGGTCCCATCAGAGTTATAATCAAGATGGCAGTCGATATTATAACCTTCCAGATAGTCACAGATCCAACTAACCAGATCCAAATTGGAACTATTTGATACTGTTGGATACGAGACTAAAG
>CAZHIL010000453.1:0-4824 GCA_964532985.1 uncultured Albidovulum sp.
TCCATCGGATTTGGCCTTTTTCAAAATATCCATACCATCCTTCCTGATGTTGCGAATGGAAATCCGGGTGCTTTCAGCATATTGGGAAGCCACTTTCGATAACTCCTTTCTACGCTCCTCATTTAATTCCGGTATTGGCAAACGGATTACGGTACCTTCGACGACAGGGTTAATCCCCAGTCCAGAATCCAAGATAGCCTTGACAACATCATCAACGATCGTCTTGTCCCAAACAGAAATAGATAACAATCTTGGTTCGGGTACATTTATTGATCCACACTGATTCATGGGCATTTGGGCACCATAGGCATTGACAACCAATGAATCGACCGTTGAAGCCGAAGCCCTGCCAGTCCTTAGCCCGGCAAAATCCTGTCTTAATGAATTTATTGCTCCTTCCATTCTTCTTTCAAAATCTTCCAGATCAAGTTCAAAATCTTCCATCTCTACCCGCCAATTACATCCTGATTTAGTTATTATTGATTATTGAATAAGTTCCCAGACCCTTGATTATACCTTCAAAACCACCAGGCTCTTCCAGCGAAAAAACGATAATGGGCAAATTATTGTCTCTGGCCATGGCGATAGCTGAGGTATCCATAACTCTAAGGTCCTTTTGTATAACATCCTCGTAGCTGATGTTAACATACCTTTGGGCATCAGGATTCTTAACCGGGTCCTTGTCATAAACTCCGTTGACCTTGGTGCCCTTGAATACGGCATCACAATACAATTCACTTGCTCTGAGGGTTGCCGCTGTATCGGTTGTGAAAAAGGGATTTCCTGTACCAGCTGCAAAAATGCAAACCCTTTTCTTTTCCAGATGTCGCAACGACCTGCGCAGGATATAGGGTTCACACATCTCGTCCAGTCTGATAGCAGAAAGTACCCTGGTTTGAATATCAAGTTTTTCCAGATGCGTTTGCATTGCCAGGGCATTCATTACCGTGGCCAGCATTCCCATATGGTCTGCTGTCGTACGTGGTATACCCTGCTCGGCAACTTCCAATCCCCGAAAGATATTACCACCTCCGATAACCATACATATTTCAGTACCAAGATCATGAACTTTCTTGATTTCACCAGCCACCCGGGCAACAGTGGGTGAATGTATTCCGAATTTCAGTGGTCCCATAAGGGCTTCCCCCGAAATTTTTAGTAAAATTCGTTTATAACCTAGTTTCGGCAATTCAAACCCTCCGGCCAAGGTAAATTAATTGGGGTAATTTGGGTAATATGATAGTTACTCAAATATTACAATCTATGCCTTTAATCAACCTATTCGGGCAGGGAACATGCCTTTATTAAATGAATTCGAAATAAATCCGGACCTCCATAAAACCGTATTGATTGCCGGACCGACAGCATCAGGCAAATCCGGCCTGGCCAAGGAGATTGTAGGTAAGCATGGCGGAATTATCATTAATGCAGATTCGCTTCAGGTTTATGAATGTTGGCGCATTTTGACCTCCCGGCCCTCGCCTGAAGATGAAAAGTCAGTACCCCACTTCCTGTATGGCCATGTACCTTGCCACCAGCCCTATTCCATAAGTCATTGGCTGGATGAAATTCAAAACCTACTCAAGGAACACAAGGATGTGCTGAAATTAATTGTGGGTGGAACAGGTTTGTATTTTACGGCGTTGACAAAAGGATTTGCTTCAATTCCTGATATCAATGAAGAAACCAGATTGAAAAGCGAAGAATTGCTACGGGAGGATGGAATTGAAAGTTTACTGCTTGATTTAAAGAATAATGATCCGTCAACCTACAATAACCTTGACAAGCACAACCCCAGAAGGATTCAGAGAGCATGGGAGGTTTTGCAATCCACCGGTATGGGGCTTTCATCTTGGTTCGAATACAACCAGGAACCTCTTGTAAAATTGGATCAAGTGTTACCCATCGTTCTGGATATTGATAAGTCTAGGCTTGAGGAAAATATCAAGTTGAGGCTAGATCAGATGCTAAAATCAGGTGCTTTGGAAGAGTGTCGACGGAATGTTTCAATTCTGGATATGAATAATTCAGCAAGCAAGGCAATCGGGGCAAAGGTACTGTCGGAATATACCAAGGGTAACTTAACCCTCGAAGATGCTAAATACAAAACGCTTGTAGAAACCCGACAATATGCCAAACGACAACGAACGTGGTTTCGAAACAAAATGGCAGGTTGGGAATGGAAACATGTTCCCTAAATCCAGTTGAAACACTTGATGATATGAGGAATTTGATTTCACACCATTTGGAAAACAATTGCAAATATTGTAATATCAATTTCTTATCCACTGATTCATTCAAATTGTTTGCAAATTACCATTTTTGAATTGGTGGATTAATGGCAATGCAATAAGGGTTGTGTTGTCAATTTGTTAGTGTCTAGTAAAGGGAGATTAAAATGAGAAAATTGGTTTCAATTTTCGTTGGATTTGTCTTGTCATTAGGAATTGTGGCATCTGCAAATTCGCAATCAATGGGTGTTGTAGTAAAAATCGGGGGAATACCCTGGTTCAATGCCATGGAGGAAGGAATCAAGGCCAGGGGAGCTGAACTCGGTATGGATGCCTGGATGGTAGGCCCTACTTCTGCCGACCCGGCACTTCAGGTTAGAGCCATTGAAGACTTGATTGCCCAAGGGGTCGATATCATCGGTGTTGTACCGAATGACGAAGGTGCTCTTGAACCAGTCCTCACCAAGGCCATGGAAGCAGGCATTAAGGTTGTCGCACATGAAGGGCCAGGTCTGATGAATGTTGATTGGAATTTTGAACTGGCATCTGCAACCGGATTTGGAGAAGCACATGCTAAACTGCTTTGTGAAAAGGTAAATGGTTCTGGTCAATATGCAGTTTATGTCGGCTCACTCACAGTCCCATTGCACAATGCCTGGGCAGATGCAGCTATTGCTTGGATGGGAGAAAATTGTCCCCAGCTTGAACTGATAGGCGAACGTTACGGGGTTGCCGAAAGTGTTGATGACAGCCGTACTACCGCCTTGGATCTTATAGCTGCAAATCCGGATCTCAAGGGTTTCCTGGCTTTTGGTAGTCAAGGTCCGATTGGTGCGGGTCGAGCTGTCCAGGAAAGAAGAATGGGTGGACAGATTCATGTTCTTGGACCATTTTCACCAGGACAAGGCAGGCAGTTGGTGCATGAAGGAATTCTCTCCGGCGGGTTTATGTGGAACCCCATGGAAGCCGGTCGGGTTTTTGTAACCATGGGCAAGATGCTTGCTGATGGAGCATCTATTGAAGAAGGAACCATGATTGAAGGACTTGGTACGGTGAGCCCGGACCCAGCAACCAGAAATATCATTACCGATAACCTTCTTGAATTGAACGTCAACACCGTTGACGGTTTGGCTGATATGGGCCTCTAAACTTTTAAGGGTGGGGGTTCTTGCCTCCACCCGATTTCCTACCCCACAAATATGTGGTCTAATACCCATTGTGAATCTGAAAATAAATTCAGGAGTGGTGTGTAAATGATTGCTTGTTGTTAACCTTCCTTCCAATTGGAAAAATGAATTCCAGGACCTGCAACGATGACGATTGATTCGGAATGGGTATTATCACTGGAGAATGTTTCCAAGAATTTCGGTGGTGTCAAGGCATTGACCGACGTATCATTCCGGGTAAAACCAGGCGAAGTTCATTGTTTGGCTGGAGAAAATGGGTGCGGTAAAAGTACCCTGATCAAGATAATTACCGGTGTTTATACTCCATCACCAGGAGCAAAACTGAATATACTGGGGAAGGAAATAGACCATATAACCCCTGCCCTGGCAAGGGAAATGGGAATTTCGGTCATCTGGCAAGATCTTGCGCTTTTTCCTCATATGTCGGTCGCAGAAAATATCTCCTTTGATGAAGTTGTAGGATTCTGGCCGAAGCTGGTTCGAACTGAATCATTCATGCCCAAGGTTGAAGCTATTCTAAAACGCTTGAATGTTGAAATGGATCTGGATGAGCCAATCAAGGACTTGCCTATTGCCCAAAGGCAAATTGTAGCCATCGCCAGAGCCTTGATGGGAAATGCCAAATTGATTTTCATGGACGAACCTACTTCCTCCCTAACTCAATCCGAAACAAACATGCTCATGAGGATTGTGCAGAAACTATCCGAAGACGGTGTTGCGGTTGTCTTCGTAAGTCACCGATTGGCCGAAGTTCTTGCCATTTCCTCACAGGTTACCGTTTTACGTGATGGGTATCTTGTAGGTGTTTTTCCAACAGAGGGTATGACACAAACGAAACTTGCCGAATTGATGACCAATCTTACCCTGGTCAATGAGGTTACGGCAACTCCCGATATAGATACCGAATCAATCTTGGAAATAGAAAACCTGTCACGGGAAAATGAATTTCAAAATGTATCATTGAATATCAAAAAAGGTGAAATCGTAGGACTCACAGGCCTGATCGGTGCCGGTAGAACGGAGTTGGCGCACGCCCTAATAGGAATGACAAAACCAACTTCGGGTACTATCAGACTTGGTGGCAAGGAGGTTAATTTCAGTTCCATCCGAGACGCCATACTTGAAGGAATTGCCTATGTTTCAGAGGACCGTCTTTCGCTTGGACTGATTCAACCTCAATCAATCGCCGACAACATTGTGACTACAGTACTCAATAGAATCCTTACATTCATGGGGTTTGTTTCCACCAAGAAGAAAGAATCCATGGTCAATTATTGGATCAAGGAATTGGCCATAAGAATTGGTGAACCCTCCGATGCGGTTTCTACCCTTTCAGGAGGAAACCAACAAAGGGTTGTTCTGGCCAAGTGGCTGGCCACCGAACCACAGTTGATGATATTGGATAA
>CAZHIL010000454.1:0-6978 GCA_964532985.1 uncultured Albidovulum sp.
GCTTTATTGAACAGTGAAATGGGCGTGTTTCAAGCCGCCCGCATCAAATATGCCGAGATCCACGAAGCCATCGGTTTGGAATTTGATGAATTCCGGGAAGTATACAACCAGATAGAAAAGGCCTCAAGGGAACTTGTTGAAAACAAGCAAAAACTAGGCATCAAAATGAAGCCCCTAGTTGACAGATTGGTCAAGGAAAGCAAACTGATCAATCCCAATACCTCCGAAATCATAACCTTGGCCAACAAGGCCCTTGTTGAAGCTCTTGATACATGTGAATATGATCAGGAAACCTTTTCTCAATATGCCGAAATCAAGATAAGGGAAGCCTTGGGATTGGTGGTTCCGAATGCCCAGTCAGACCTTAATGACAATCTCCTGTTCGACATTGATCTGGCTGGTTTGGAGGAATTCCAAGAACCAGATGATGCCTTTCAGTATGAATTTGATTATCTGGAGGAAGTTCCCGGTACACAGGAAAGTAAATCTAGTGAAATTGTCACTATATCGTCTGCACCATCCCTCCCCATAGACCGAACCAATGACCCAGTCAGATTGTATTTCCGTGATATGGGTACGGTTGAGTTGCTTTCTCGTGAAGGTGAAATAGCCATTGCCAAGAGAATCGAGGCCGGTCGAAATGAATTGGTAGCGGCATTGGGAACTAGTCCCCTCACCTTCCGAGCTATTGCCATTTGGTATGACGAGATCATTTCAGGTGAGGCCTCCCTACGAGACGTAATTGATCTTGATGCTACCCATCAGGACATACAAAGACCCAAGGAACCGGATTTTGAGGAATTTACGGCTGATCATGTTCGCAGGGCCATTTTTAATCTGAGCAGCAAGTTTGAAACTTACTCTCATCTCAATTCCCAACGCATAGTATCTCTGCTTGATCCCTTGAAAAAATTCGGCAAGTCCAAGATCAAGGAACTCAAGGTTTGTCAGGAGGAATTGAAAGATAGCTGCTCGAAGGTCAAAATGAATGACCCCCTGATTTCTGTCCTAGTCAACAAGATATGTGATATCCATAAGACATTTCAGAAAATTGACAAGGAAATCCTTACCATTTCCAAACAGGAAAAGATCGATTTGCAGGCATTTCGAGATATCATCTACTCAACTGCATACAACAAGGATTGGCTGGAATACCTTAACCCCAAACTTGGTTCGATTTGGGAAATTTTTCATGGTAAGCTGGAAGATAATTTTGATGAATTGAAACGACAACTTATCTCGACCGGTAACCTGACAGGTGCTTCCTATCTTGAATCATCTGAATTGTTGGAGCGGTATTACAAGGCTGGTCATCTTTCATCCAGGATAGATTTCACCTCAATTGACAAGGGGATTCCCCAACTTAAAAAATGTCCCTTCATCTTCAAACCACTAATCCACGAGATGAAGAGGGTAATTGCCAAGGAAATCAAATATTCTGACATTCTGGATTCAGAAGAATCCTTCCTCTATCTTGCCCAAAAAGGTTCCATCGAGTTCACCGAGGAGAAGATCCATCATAAAAAGAAAGAAAGATTGATACGTGAAAGTTGTCATGTAATATTCGAAGAACTGATATCCCTATACCGGGAAATTGAGCAGGTACTTGATTCAGATTTTAATGGTATTTCCAATATTACCAAGACCAAGGATATCTCTGTCCACACCAGTGATTATTTTCCGAAAAGGGATAAATTTTTTCAAAAACTGGAAAATCTTCCCTTCAAGGTTGATTTTGAAAAATTATTGGAACCTCAGTTTAAAGATCTAAGCCATGCCATAGCGTCCTTTGAGGCTGAAATTGACCACTTTGCACCCAAAGTGAAACTCAAGCCAAATGAATTCAGGGATTTCATTCTCAACCTCTCCATTGATACCGACTGGCGTAAGGCAGGATCGGAAAAAAAGGGTAAGCGGTGGTCTCATTTGAATCAAAAAATGACCCTGATTACGATTATCAATTCCTTGAGGCAAAAGATCTTTGAAGCATCAACCCTCGTTGGACTACACCGAGTAGAGTTTCGGGAAAGATTTCCTGAATCATGGTTTAACTCGCACGGAAGTCTTTACCCTGATAAGAGATCCCTGGTGATCGGAATGCTTCCGGAAATTCCGATTACCCTTTTTGAAGTCGCATCCTGGAAGAACAGGATTGAATCTTCATCCATTGAAATTGCTGATGTCATCAATGTTAAAACCACCTTTGACAGTCTGAAGGGACCAACCATTCCAAAGGCCGATCCCGGCATCGAAATTAAATCAATGTCCAATGAAACCACCCTGATGAGTTTGATTGAAGAGGGTCTGGAAGGTGATGACGAAAACAAGGATCATCATTCGGTAGCTGAATTGGAGGATTTGGTTCGAGAACCGGTTCTTAACAAATTGCGGGAAATTACCAAAAGACTTAGTTCCTTTGAGGACATTAAAAACAAGAGAATTTTGAAGGAAGTGGGAGAAATCCAACGATTCACGAGTAGACAGGAGGCCCGATACATAAGGGAGAGAGATACCTTGATTGCCCTGACCCAATCGTTGCATTTCAACCAGAAAAGGATCGAGGCCCTTATTGATCAAATCAAGGGTATCAACAATCGAAGGCTGAAACTTCAGACTGAAATTCTCCGCCTGTCCACACGGGCTCGGATAAATCGCCGCGATTTTCTAAATAACTGGATTGGCAATGAGGTTAATCTCAAATGGGTCAATTCCATTCGAAACAAACCGGAACGGGGCTGGCAGGAATTCGTTGAAAAATTTGAAAATGAAATTCTTGAGATTCAGCATGGGCTTATTGAAGTAACCAAAACAGTTGGTTTGAAAATGGGTACGGGTCTGCCCCTTACCAGGGAATACATACTCGAAGAAGGAAAAATTTCAGCTGCAGCTCCCTTGTATTTCGACAATGAATTCCTGTCGTTGGTCGGTCGGGTCAACAAGGGTGAAAGAGAAGCCCAACTCGCCAAGAAGGAAATGGTTGAATCCAATTTGAGGTTGGTGATTTCAATTTCCAAAAAATACACCAATAGGGGATTGCAACTTCTGGATTTGATTCAAGAAGGCAACATCGGATTGATGAAAGCCGTTGACAAATTTGAATACCGACGGGGGTATAAATTTTCAACCTATGCAACCTGGTGGGTTCGTCAGGCCATAACACGCTCTATCGCCGATCAGGCGAAAACGATCCGAATACCAGTTCACATGATTGAAACGATCAACAAATTGCGAAGAACAAGTCGCCAATTACATCATGAATTGAAGAGAGAGGCGACCCCGGAGGAATTGGCAGATAAATTGCATATGCCCCTGGACAAGGTTCGCAAGGTCATGAAAATAGCCAAGGAACCGATCAGTCTTGAAACACCCATCGGTGATGAGGATGATAGCAAATTGGGTGATTTTATCGAAGATCAACAAGCGATCCTGCCTCTTGAAAGTGCCATTCAATCCAACCTCAAGGAAACAACCGGCAGGGTTTTGGCTGGCCTTTCCGAGCGAGAGGAAAAGGTACTCAGGCTGAGGTTTGGCATAGGGGTGTCAACTGATCATACACTTGAGGAGGTCGGACAGGTTTTTCAGGTCACGAGAGAGCGAATTAGGCAGATTGAAGCCAAGGCGCTTCGCAAACTGAAACATCCAAACCGCAGCAAGAAACTACGTCCCTTCCTTGAAGATTAGAAATTATTCCATTTTAGAAACAGGGACAAGCAAACCAAAAAGAGAAATCATCAATGAGATGTCCCTACTGTAATAATCCCAATACCCAGGTTACCGACTCCCGCCCGGTTGAAAATGAAACCGCAACGCGCCGCCGAAGACTATGCAAAACCTGTGGCGGGAAATGGACAACCTATGAGCGGGTACAATTTCAGGATTTTACGGTTAGAAAAACCAGTGGTGATTTTCAGGATTTTGACCGGAGCAAATTGCGACGGTCAATAACATTGGCCTTGCGAAAAAGACCCCTTGAGAGAGATAAGATAGATCAACTGGTTTCGGGTGTAATTCGGCGACTTGAACAAAGGGGTGAAAAAGAAATAAGCACCAATCTGATTGGCGAATATGTTATGGATTCGCTGGCTACCATCGACCAGGTTGCCCATATTCGTTTTGCAAGTGTTTACAAGGACTTTCAGGACACCGATGATTTTGTATCCTTCATAACAAAGATACGCCCTTCAAATGAGTTTTGAATTGGCCCAATCTACTGAAGCGGACCAAAAATTTATTCGAATTGCCCTTGGGTTAGGCAGAAGAGGTCAGGGGCAGACTTGGCCCAACCCATCGGTGGGATGTATTCTGGTCAAGGACAACATTATTGTTGGTAGGGGTTTTACACAGTCGCAAGGAAGACCACATGCCGAAGTTGTGGCTTTAAACCAGGCTGGTGCCAAGGCCAAGGGTGCAACGGCATACATAACTCTTGAACCCTGTTGTTTCGAAGGAAAAACTCCACCCTGTACCGATGCCATCCTTGCTGCCGGGATAAAAAGGGTCTGTTATTCACTTGTTGACCCTGATCCCAGAGTTGCTGGCAAAGGGGATGATATTTTACGCAACAATGGAATTGCGGTTACTTCCCCCTGTTTGGAGGATTTGGCAAAATATGATCATCAGGGATTTATCCTCTCAAGAACCGAGGGAAGGCCTAAAATAACCCTGAAGTTGGCTGCATCATTTGATGGCAAGGTCGCAACCAGAACAGGTGACAGCAAATGGATAACCAGTCAACAGGCCAGACATCGGGTACACCTGATGCGAGCCAAGAACGATGCCATCCTGATAGGGAAAGGAACCGCCGAAATTGATGATCCCATGTTAACCTCAAGGAGGTTGGGAATTAACCATAAACCGGTAAGAATTGTTGTGGATACCAACCTGACGCTTTCATTGGATTCAAAACTAGCACAAACTTCTGCCGAAATCCCAACTTGGATTTGCCACCGAGCTGGTCTTGAGGTCAAGAAGATGGAAGAATGGAACTCCAGAAATGCAAAATTGATTCCCTGCGATACTACTGAAAATGGATATCTAGATCCAAGAGATGTTGTAAAGAAGATTGGTGCCTTGGGAGTTACCAGAGTGTTTTGCGAAGGTGGGCCGAAATTGGCCTCATCGCTTTTTGCATGCAACCTTGTTGATGAATTTATCAGTTTTTTTGCCGGCAAGGCATTGGGTGAAAATTCACTTTCTTCAGTTGGACCCCTTGATCTTGATTTGGTTAAAATGGCACCCAATTTCAGATTGATTAAACTTTATCGGATAGGAAGTGATGCGGTTTGCCACTGGTTTCCGGTTTCTTCTTGAAAAAGACTGGTTATTTTCTTCTGCGAAAATGTTATTAAGCACTGTTCAGATCGACAAATTGTAGGAAGTTTATGTTCACGGGAATTGTTACCCACCTTGGGAAGGTTTTGGAAAAGGACCAGAGTGAGGAATTATCTATATGTATTGGTTATGATCTAACCGGCAATCCTCCAAATATCGGAGATTCGATATGTTGTGAAGGAGTTTGTCTTACGGTAGTTGATCTGGGTAACGACAAATCGTCATGGTTCAAGGTACAGGCTTCCACCGAGACGATATCAAAAACCACTATTGGAAACTGGTCCGTGGGAGCAACCTTGAATTTGGAAAGATCCCTGAAAGTGGGAGATGAACTAGGAGGGCATATTGTGTCTGGCCATGTTGATGGAACCGTCAATATCCTTGACCTCCAATCGGTGGGTGAAAGCAGGAAAGTCGTTTTCAGCCTACCCAAAGATCTGGTACCCTTTATTGCTCCCAAGGGTTCGGTTGCACTTAACGGCGTTTCACTGACCGTGAACGAAGTAGGCGAAAACAGCTTTTCGGTAAATCTCATTCCGCATACACTGGAAGTTACTTCATTCCGGGAAAGGGGAATCGGTGATGTCGTGAATATTGAAATAGATCCCATAGCACGTTATGTCGCCAGAATTATGGAACAAAGGCACAACTAATGACACCTGACAATTTCAGCAAAGATATCTCTCCAGTTGAGGAAATACTGGAGGAAGCCCGCAATGGCCGAATGTTCATCCTCGCCGATCATCAAGATCGGGAAAACGAGGGGGATTTGGTCATTCCGGCACAGATGGCCACACCAGAAGCCATTAATTTCATGGCAACTCATGGTAGGGGTTTGATTTGCCTGGCATTAACGGCCAAGAAAATAGAGGAATTGGGACTAAAGCTCATGGCAGCAGACAATTCCTCAAGACATGAAACTGCCTTTACCATTTCAATCGAGGCGAGGGAAGGTGTTACCACTGGAATTTCTGCCCATGACCGTGCTCGTACGGTACTTGTAGCCATTGATCCGGGATCGACTCCCGAAGATATTGCAACCCCTGGTCATATCTTTCCCTTGAGATCCCAAAAGGGCGGCGTTCTGGTAAGGGCTGGTCATACGGAAGCAAGTGTCGATATCGCCCGCCTAGCAGGTTTGAATCCCTCTGCCGTCATTTGTGAAATACTTAACAATGATGGTACGATGGCCCGCATGCCAGACCTCATCAGGTTTTCCAAGAAACACAACATAAAGGTCGGTACCATTTCTGACCTCATTGCCTATCGGCTGCGTCATGACAATCTTGTCCATCAGGTTTCAGTCAGTTCTGTCACATCGCAATTCGGTGGTGAGTGGCTGATGCGTATATTCGAGGATGAAACCCAGGGCTCGCAGCATATTGTTCTTTCCAAGGGTGATCCGTCCGACAGCAAGCCTGTTTGGGTTCGCATGCATGCCCTCAACCCCTTGGCCGATAATCTGGCCATTTCTCCCTTTCGACATGATCTTATTCCCCAGGTAATGAATAAAATTGCCAAAGAAGGGCGGGGTGTAATAGTTCTTCTGAGGGAATCTGGCATGAAAATCAATGTCAGTACAACCGAAGCATCTCAAACACGCAGACAATATGGTATTGGAGCACAATTTCTGGCAACCTTGAATAT
>CAZHIL010000455.1:0-5123 GCA_964532985.1 uncultured Albidovulum sp.
CACGATACATTTGTGAAACAACATCCTGTTTCTTTACACCCTCGCGTTTGCGATGAGTCAGGACAATTGCCCCGATCATTGCGACCAAAAGAATCAAACCAGCAATCTGAAAGAGGAAGACATATTCGGTGTAGATTACATTACCCAGAGCTTCTGTATTCTGAATATCGGTAGGCTGTATTGCCTGGCGTAAATCAGGAGCTATCCCCGAGCTGTTCCAATCCGATAGTTCAATTCCCAGAATCAGGAGAAAGACCGCACCAATCAACAATCCCAAGGGTATATATCGTGCCATACCTGCTTTCAGGGTTGCAAAATCAACGTCCAGCATCATCACCACAAACAGGAACAGGACTGCAACTGCACCGACATATACGATGATCAGGAGCATGGCTATGAATTCTGCTCCCTGAATGACAAACAGCCCTGCTGCCGACAGGAATGCCAGGATCAGCCACAGGACGGCATGAACCGGATTGCGAGAAAATACCACCATCAAGCCCGAACCAATAGCCAGCAGGGAAAAGAAATAGAATATCAACGTGAAAAGCACTGGTTCCTATCTCCCGATCCGGTATTGCAGCAAATGGCTAACTGCCTGTATTAATATCATTTGCATGGAAAACCTTACCTGTACTTGGAATCCAGTTCGAGATTTCTGGCAATTTCAGCCTCCCATCGATCACCGTTGGCCAGCAGTTTTTCCTTGTCATAAAACAACTCTTCCCTCGTTTCGGTGGAAAACTCGAAATTTGGCCCCTCGACAATTGCATCGACCGGACATGCCTCCTGACAAAACCCGCAATAGATGCACTTGGTCATGTCAATATCATATCTGGTGGTTCGTCTTGAACCATCCTCTCTTGGTTCGGCATCAATGGTTATGGCCTGTGCCGGGCAAATGGCCTCACACAATTTACAGGCTATACATCTTTCCTCACCGTTGGCATACCTTCTCAGGGCATGCTCTCCCCTAAAACGGGGAGACAGGGCTCCTTTTTCATGCGGATAGTTCAGTGTAGCCTTGGAGGTGAAAAAATAATCCATTCCCTTCTTCATGCCACCCAGAAAATCACCCATGGTAACGTATCTGGCAGCTTTCTTGACCTGGTCTTTTTCAAACATTTCTCATCCTCCTATGGCAAAGCGGGCATAGGCATCCCATCCCAAATGGGCAAAAAATCCCGAGACGGCGACCCAACCGAGTGAAACTGGTAAAATTACTTTCCAACCCAATCGCATCAGTTGGTCATATCTGTATCTTGGAACGATGGCCTTTACCATGGCAAACAGAAAAAAGAAAAAAGCCATTTTTCCTACCATCCACAAGGCACCGTCAGGTAGACCTGGTATTGGTGAAAGCCAGCCACCAAAAAACAGGATGGACATCAGTGCACACATCAGGAATATGGTGGCATACTCTCCGACCATGAATAGCAAAAAGAGGGTTGATGAATACTCGACCTGGTAGCCTGCCACAAGTTCGGATTCCGCTTCCGGCAAGTCAAATGGCGGCCTGTTGGTTTCGGCTAGGGCCGAGACAAAGAACAAGAGAGCCATGGGAAGGTGTGGAAGCCAGTACCAGCTGAAAAATCCGTAATTACCGTCCTGAGCCATGACGATGGCTGTGAGATTCAGCGAACCCGTGGACACCAGAATGCCGATTATGATAAAACCGATCGATACCTCGTAGGAAATCATCTGGGCAGCAGATCTCAGGGAACCAAGAAAGGCATACTTGGAATTGGAAGCCCAACCTCCCATTATCACTCCATAGACCTCCAGGGAGGAAATGGCGAAAACATAAAGTATTCCCACATTGATGTTGGCCAGAACCCAGTTTTCCGAAAAGGGAATAACAGCCCAGGCCATGATTGCCAATACAAATGAAATCAGAGGGGCAATGATGAAGACCGACCGATCTGCTCCGGCAGGAATCACAACCTCCTTGAAGACATACTTCAAGAAATCTGCAAAGGATTGAAGCAATCCAAATGGGCCTACTACATTCGGCCCCCTGCGCAATTGGACGGCAGCCCAGATTTTCCGGTCGGCATAGACCAAAAAAATAAGGGAAATCATTACAAATGCCGTCACAGCAATGCACTGGGCAATGATAATGATAAAGGTCCCGAGATATGAATCCCAAAATTCCAACATACCGGTTTACCCTTGCCTCCGAACTGGATTAATAACTTGAAGACTATGCAACTTCATTAAATTCACCATCTCTAGTTCTGGTTAAGTAGGACAATTCCGCCATGACTGCCGATGCCCTGGCAATCGGATTGGTCAAATAAAAATCATTTATGACATTTTTAAATTCGGCGTTGCCGGCTTGTGTCGTTTCAATTGATTGCAACTCATTTTCCCGAACCATGTCAATCTCCATCAGATGTGGAAATTCCTCGGCCAACTTCAACCTGAGTTGAATCTGGGAATTATATTCAAGTGGCATGCCTAGTTTCCCCGAGAGTGCCCTGATGATAGCCCAGTTTTCCTTTGCCTCTCCCACTGGAAAGGTTGCCTTGGAAGCAAGTTGGGGACGACCTTCGGTGTTGACAAAAATCCCTGCCTCCTCGGTGTAAGCTGCCGCAGGTAAAATTATATCTGCCCGGTGAGCTCCCCGGTCACCATGACTGCCCTGATAAATGACCTTTGGACCAGAAGGTATATCAATCTCGTCAACTCCGAGATTATAGATCACGCCAGCTCCATCCAAAGCCTGGTCCATTCCACCTTCAGTGGCAAACCCAAGATCCATGGCACCTACTCTGGCCGCTGCTGTGTGTAGAATCAACAAACCAGCTCCCCTCTCTGCAAGATTCATGGCTATGCCCAAGGCAGAATTATCCAAACTCTCATGCAATGCTCCCTGACCCAATATGATCAGGGTATCTGTCAGATCCACATTCTCCAGATTTTTGGCCAGCTTTTGCAAGGATAGCAAATCGGTTCCATGATGTTTGTACTCATAAGTAAGGTCAACAGCCTCACCAACCAGTTCAACATGACTTCCGGCCAGCCAGGATGCTCTGATTCGTGCATTCAAAACTGGTGCTTCTACACCGGGATTGGTACCTACCATCAAAATTCTTCCGGCCGAATCAATATCCTCTATCCTTGATGTTCCGACATAACCCGATCGATTTCCGATTGGAAGGTCTACTTTGTTGACCCGGCATTCCTTTTTACCCTTGAGGGAATCAGTCAATTGACCAAGAGCATAAACGGCCTCAACGGAAGCCAAATCACCTGCTACGGAGGTTACCTGTTCCGATTTGAGTAATGAGCCTGCCTCTTCCAAGGCCCGATCCCAACTGCATGCTACCAACTTGCCATCTACCCTTATGAATGGTCTGTCCAATCTCTGATTCGCCAAGCCATCCCAGACAAATCTTGTTTTGTCGCTGATCCATTCCTCGTTTACACCGTCATGGTTGCGAGGAAGAATTCTCATAACCCTTCGACCCTTCGAATCAACCCTGATATTGGAACCGAGTGCGTCCATGACATCAATCGATTCCACTTTTTCCAGTTCCCATGACCGGGCTGTGAAGGCATACGGTTTTGAAGTCAGAGCCCCGACCGGGCATAAATCAATTATGTTACCCTGCATATTGGAATGCAAGGTTTGGTTAAGGTAACTGATGATTTCAGCATCCTCACCCCGACCGGATTGGCCCATCTGGGTGATGCCAGCCACCTCGGTTGTAAATCGCACGCATCTGGTACAGGAGATACATCTGGTCATGTGGGTTTCGACCAGAGGACCCAGATCCAGATCGTCAACGGCCCTTTTGGCTTCCCGGTAACGGCTGAAATCCATACCGTAGGCTACAGCCTGATCCTGTAAATCACACTCGCCTCCCTGATCGCAGATAGGACAATCAAGAGGATGATTGATGAGAAGGAATTCCATGACGCCTTCTCGTGCCTGACGGGCCATGTCACTGCGTGTCCTGATTTCAGGTGGTGCTCCTTCCGGCCCAGGTCGCAGGTCTTTTACCTGCATGGCACAGGATGCTGCGGGTTTGGGTGGACCTCCGACAATCTCGACGAGGCACATTCGGCAATTCCCGGCAATGGACAATCGCTCATGGTAACAAAATCTGGGAATTTCAATTCCCATTTGTTCACAAACCTGAATCAGGGTCATGTCACCCAATGCTTCGGTTTCGATACCATCAATAATTATTTTTCGCAGATCACTCATTGTTTCATCTATCGAATTAACAAACCTCAAAAGGTAAATTAATCAACTATCCTATTGTCTTTTTGACTATCCATTACACCGAAATCTTTTCCTGAAGAATTCTATCCTCAATCTCGTTTCTGAAATGCCTGATCAACCCTTGAACAGGCCAGGCTGCCGCATCACCCAAGGCACAGATCGTATGTCCCTCAACCTGCTTGGTTATCTGGAGCAAGGTATCGATTTCTTCAATATCCGCTTTGCCACTTACGAATCTATCCATGACTCTCATCATCCAGCCCGCACCTTCCCGACAGGGTGTGCACTGGCCACAACTTTCATGCTTGTAGAATTTTGACAGACGCCAGATGGCCTTAATAATATCGGTTGATTGGTCCATGACGATTACCGCTGCCGTACCCAAACCAGACTGATGATCTCGAAGCCAGTCAAAATCCATTATGGCATCATCACAAAGGGATTTGGGAAGCAATGGGACGGATGCACCCCCCGGAATGACAGCCTTGAGATTGTCCCAACCACCCCGTACACCGTCGCAATGCTTGTCAATAAGTTCCCGTAGCGAAATGGACATGGTCTCCTCAACTACGCAGGGGGAATTTACATGTCCACTAATGGCAAATATCTTGGTTCCGGTGTTGTTTTCCCTACCGAATGAGGCAAACCAGGTCGCTCCCCTTCTCAGGATGGTGGGTACCACGGCAATTGATTCGACATTGTTGACCGTTGTTGGGCATCCATACAAACCGCTTCCTGCAGGAAAGGGAGGTTTCATGCGAGGCATACCCTTCTTGCCCTCAAGACTTTCGAGAAGGGCCGTCTCCTCACCGCAGATATAGGCACCTGCCCCATGGTGAAGGTACAAATCAAAATCCCAACCCGAATTACAGGCATTCCTGCCCAGAAG
>CAZHIL010000456.1:0-4381 GCA_964532985.1 uncultured Albidovulum sp.
TCATTGGACAAACCGGATGTCATGGGTCCGGCCGGTAAAAAGATACCCGGCAAATGCCCAAAAGTTGCTGCTGCCATAACGAGACCAGGTACAATCTTATCACATACTCCTAGATAGGCTACTGCATCGAAGGTATCGTGGGATAGAGCAACTGCCGTTGAAAGGGCGATGACATCGCGTGAAAAAAGGGACAACTCCATTCCAGGCTGCCCTTGAGTTACCCCATCACACATTGCTGGAACGCCCCCTGCAACCTGAGCTGTTGCTCCAGCCTTTAGGGCTGCTTGCTTTATCAGGTCAGGGAATTCTGCAAAGGGCTGATGAGCAGATAGCATATCATTGTAGGCGGTGATTATGCCAAGGTTGGGAGATCTTCCTTCGGCCAAGATGGATTTTTCTGAACCCATTGCAGCATAGGCATGGGCCTGATTTCCACAGGACAAATGTGCCCTGTTTGGTTCTTTATTGACCATAACATCTATCTTGGCCAGATAGGCATTTCGTAATTCACTGCTTCGGTTGGTAATTTCCTCAGTGATTTGAGCAAGTTTCGTATTCAACTTCATGATCCTATGTTCGCCAGTCCCTTAAACCCTTCGGCACAATCGATGTGAAAATGCGGTCTTGTCAAACCATTCGTAAGCCACCATCCAGTCGGATGTTCTCCCCATTGATATAGGGACATTCAATCAAGAAGTTAACAAGCTGGGCGAATTCCTTCGGTAGCCCCAAACGCTTGGGAAAGACAACATTCTCGGCAAGTTGATCCCTTACATCCTCCTTCACGGTCTTGAGCATTGGAGTATCAAAAATACCAGGACAAATCGCGACAACCCTTATTCCAAGCCTGCCCAAATCCCTTGCCAAGGGAAGTGTCATGCCTGCTACTCCTGCCTTGGAAGATGCATAGGCGACCTGTCCCCTTTGACCATCGGTGGAAGCAATCGAAGAGGTATTGATAATGACACCACGTTCACCATCGTCATTAGGTTTGTTGGAAGCCATTTGGGCCGAGGCCAATCGTACCACATTGAACATTCCGGAAAGGTTAACCTCAATCGTTTTTTTATAAACATCAAAATCGTGAGGACCGGTTTTTCCCAGAGTCATCGCAGCGGGAGCAATACCAGCGCAATTTACACAGATATCAATATTCCCGACTTTCTGCTTGATGTCCTTCAACCCTTCCTCGACATCTTCAGTTGATGTGACATCCATCGGGATAAAAATGGCCCCGATTTCTTCAGCCACCATTTTTGACTTTTCCGAGGGTAAATCGGCCAAAATGGTTCTGGCTCCTTTTGCTGCAAGTGAGAAGAGGGTAGCTTTTCCCAAGCCGGAAGCTCCACCAGTGACAAGGGTTATTTTTTCCTTTATTTCCATTTACACTCCGATCACGATTGGCTCTTACAATCCAGGTTAATCCCGGGAAGAGGGGCCATCGATCATTTCATGTTTTATTTGGTCGCCCAACTCCCTGACAACATCATAGGCCATTAAAACATCATCTCTTGTAGTTGAATAGGTACCACAGGTAAATCTAATGGTGGTTTTACCATCAATTTTTGCTTGGGTCAGATAAATCCTTCCATCATCATTAATACGTTCAAAAAGCCGATTGGTTACCACCTCGGAATCCATTCCCCGGGGCTTGAAACGAAAACCAAATAGCGCCAGGGGTGAACTGAAGGCCAACTCAAATTCATTATCAGAACAGAATTTTTTTTCCAATTCCTTGGTCCATTTGACATGATTGCGGATCAATTCCCTCAAACCGCTCAACCCGTAAGCCCTTAATGTAAACCATACTTTCAAGGCCCTGAATCTTCGGCCAAGTACAATTGCTATTTCACTCAAATTGGAAATTCTGTCTTCACCCTTGGTCCTGAGGTAATCTGGCCTCAACCCAACTGTTTTCGATTGTAATATTGGATCGGCCAGAAACTGGATGGAACATTCCAACTGCATCCCCAGCCACTTGTGGGGGTTTATTACAATTGAATCGGCTCCCTCGACCCCTTTCCAGAGATACCTGAATTCAGGACAAACCATTGCTGAACCAGCCCAGGCTGCATCAACATGGGTATATAAATCAAATTCCTTGGCAATTTGAATGGGTTCGACAAGATTGTCGATTGCACCCGTGGCCGTACCACCCACACAAAGTACAAGTCCTGCGGGTTTGTATCCAGCATTAATGTCTTCCAAAATCATGTCGCGGAGGTGTTCAGGATCAATTGACCGGTTCGGTAGGTTATTTGGAAATCTCAAATTATCAAATCCAATTCCCGAAAGTTTCACTGCCTTTTCAATTGAGGAATGGTTCTCCTTTGAGCCATAAATACGCAATTGGGAAGAGTGCCGCAAACCACGCTCCAAACCTTCCCAATTGAGGGCCTTTTCCCGCATGGTCAATACGGCAGCCAAAGTTGCCGAAGAAGCAGTATCCTGAATCAATCCGGAATATTCTGATTGTAACCCAAAAGCATGACCAAACCATTGAATCATTCTTTCTTCCAACTCTGTTGCTGCCGGGGAGGTTTGCCAAAGCATGGAATTTGTTGCCATGTAATTGACCAGTTGTTCAGCAATGATTGATGCTGGTGAGGCATTGGATACGAAGTAGGCAAAGAACCTCGGATGCTGCCAATGGGTTATACCTGGAGGTATGATTTCTTTGAAATCCCTGAATATGATCTCCATGTCCTCAGGATTTTCAGGGGGATTTACAGGTAAAAGAGCTTTGATATCTCCTGGTTCTACCTGAGACCGGACAGGTTGATCATCAAGATTTGAAAAATACTCTTCGGCCCATTTTGTAGCTTCACCTGACCATTTCGGCAGATCTGAATATTTCATGAGGTCAAACCTTTCTGTTTGGTGATTGGTTGTTTCAGCTGGCTATTTTTCCAACATGGGCAGGATTACTGAGGAAAAATCCTTATCGCCGTTGCCTTCATCACAGAACCTGCTGTAGTAATCAGTTGCCTTGGCTCCCATTTCCGCATTGAAGCCAACAGTTTCCGAAGCTTTTTGGGATAAAAGCAGATCCTTCAACATAAGAGCGGCGGAAAAACCTGGCTTATATTCATTATCGGCAGGGGATTGAGGACCGATACCCGGAAGAGGGCAATACACATTGTTGGTCCAGCTATATCCAGATGATTGTGAAACTACCTCGAACAGGACTTCATGATCAAGATTCAACTTCTTGGCCAAGCCATATGCTTCACAGGTAACAATCATGGTTGCACCCAAAATCATGTTGTTACACATTTTTGCTGCCTGGCCTGAACCTGAAGGGCCACAATGAATGATTTTTCCTCCCATTATTTCCAGCAATGGCTTGATCCTGGCAAATGCGGTATCATCACCCCCAACCATAAAAGTCAGTGTGCCAGCCTTTGCTCCAAGACTTCCACCCGATACGGGTGCATCAATAAATCCCAATCCGCTCTCATTGGCCATTTTTGAGACCTGAACAGCCGTATCAACCTCGATGGTTGAACAATCGGCAAACAGGGAACCTTCATCCATAATCGGTATTATCTCATTTGCCACTTCACTTAAAATGGCTCCACTAGGAAGCATCGTAATGACAATATCCTTTCCTTTGGTAACTTCACCTGCTGAAGAGCACGGGATTGCCCCGTCCGGGTAATTTCCCGTTACATCAAACGCATGGACTTTCTTACCTGCCTTGATAAGATTTTCTGCCATGGGGTATCCCATGTTTCCCAAACCAATAAAACCGATTTTCACTGTACTTCCTTCCACTTTAGTGATTGATTCCCCAATGGTCCAAGCATGAAATCCACCTCGCTCCCAGCAACCTCTCGCAAGGAAGAATGTTTCCAGTCAGGCTTGAAATCCTTGTCAATGACCTGTGCCCTTATTCCCTCTATAAAATCACTGTACCTGGCTGATCGGAAAGTGAATCTGAATTCCATATCCAGAGCTTCTTCAATAGATTTGGAATGTCTCTGATCCCTTATCAATTGCAAGGCACAAGCCATTGCAAGTGGAGAATTCCTGTAAATCTTTTTCAATATGTCTTTACTCCACTCGGTATCCAATTCCAAAAGAGCACTTTCAATTTCTCCTAACGTATCCAGGCCGAAAATCTGGTCAATCAATTCCATCTTGCCAAAAAGATCGATATTAGGGATTGGCTCGTCGATAAAATTGTTGATAACTTTTATATCACCTGCAGAGGAAAGTTCCTCCTTGACTTGTTCCCAATGCTGTTCAGGTATGAAATGGTCGGCAAATCCGACAAGTATTGCTTCTGCAGGTCCCATACGGGTTCCTGTCAATCCATGGAATTCACCCAAATGCCCTGGTGCATTTGCCAAAATGTAGGAACCACCAACATCCGGAA
>CAZHIL010000457.1:0-4973 GCA_964532985.1 uncultured Albidovulum sp.
GAGCTGGATTTGGATTAATGGAGTTTTTTGGTATTTTCATTTGGCAAGAATTGATTTTTGGGTAATAATTTAGATTAGCAATTTCTAAGAATTGAAGTTTATTTGGAGTAAATAGATGGCTACAGTAACCATGACGGTAAATGGCAAATCGGTTTCCGGAGAAGTAGAGGGAAGGACCTTACTTTCTGATTTTGTTCGTAACAACCTAAACCTGACAGGAACTCATATCGGATGTGATACTAGCCAATGCGGTGCATGTGTCGTACACGTCAATGGTAAGGCCGTAAAATCCTGTACGATGTTTGCCCTCGAAGCCGAGGGTAGTTCAGTGACAACCATCGAGGGTATGGCCAATCCGGATGGTTCCCTTGGTACTGTCCAGCAGGCCTTTCAGGACAATCATGGATTGCAATGCGGATTCTGTACACCGGGTATGGTGATGTCTGCAGCTGCCCTTCTGGAAGAAAATCCCAATCCGACAGAAAGCGAAATCAGGGAATATCTGGAAGGTAATATTTGCCGATGTACGGGCTATCACAATATCGTCAAATCAATCCAGGCCGCTGCCGCAGCTGCATAGCAGGGAATAGACACGAAGAATGTATTTGATCATAAAAGTATCAGGATAGAATAGGAGAATCTCATGTCAGACAAGGGTATTGGTGCCAGTTCCAAAAGAAGGGAAGATGTAAGATTTCTTAGTGGTAATGGAAAGTATACGGATGACATCAACGTACGAGGTCAGAAATATGTTTACTTTCTTCGATCTGACGTAGCTCATGGCAAAATAAACGGTATTGATACAAATGAAGCAGCATCCATGCTTGGAGTGGTAGGAATCTTCACGGGGGCCGATTTCGCTGAAGTCGGTGGTTTGCCTTGCGGTTGGCAGGTAACCGACCGCTTTGGTGAGGCCATGAAAGAACCGGCTCACCCGGTTTTAGCCCAAGGAAAAGTTCGTCATGTGGGAGATCCGATTGCTGCTGTTGTTGCTGATTCATTGGAACAAGCAAGAGATGCCGCAGAAGCAATCAATGTCGATATGGTAGAATTGCCTGCCGTAATAGATATGAAATCCGCTGTGGCAGGGGGGACTCTTGTCCATGATGAACTCGAAACCAATCTGTGTTATGACTGGGGCTTTGTGGAAGAAAACAAGGATGCCGTTGATGAAGCCATCAAAAATGCCCATCATGTAACCACTCTCGAGTTGGTCAATAACAGATTGATTCCCAATGCGATGGAACCAAGGGTTGCCATTGGGGATTATGATGCATCCAATGACGAATCCACCCTATATACAACCTCACAAAACCCTCATGTCATTCGCCTGCTAATGGGTGCTTTTGTTCTGCAGATTCCCGAACACAAACTGAGGGTTGTCGCTCCCGATGTGGGAGGTGGTTTTGGATCCAAGATTTTCCATTATGCCGAGGAAGCTTTCTGTACATTGGCTGCCCGAAAACTCAAGGTGCCGGTCAAATGGACAGCCAGCAGGTCGGAAGCCTTCATCAGTGATGCCCACGGTCGGGATCATGTAACCAAAATTGAACTGGCTCTCGATGAAAATGGCATGTTCCAGGCAATCAGAACGGATACCTATGCCAACATGGGTGCTTACTTGTCAACCTTCTCGACATCAGTACCGACTTGGTTGCATGGAACCCTGATGGCCGGAAACTATAAAACTCCCTTGATCTATGTCAATGTAAAGGCTGTCTTCACCAATACTGTTCCAGTTGATGCTTACAGGGGTGCTGGACGACCGGAAGCCACCTTCCAATTGGAACGGGTAATCGACAAGGCGGCCCGGGAATTGGGAATGGATCCCATTGAGATAAGGCGCAAGAATTTTATCCAGAAGGATGAATTCCCCTATGCAACACCAGTGGCCCTCGAATATGATACGGGAGATTATGTGGCTACTATGGACAAGCTCCAGGAAATCGCCGATCTGGACGGTTTTGAGGCTCGGGCTTCTGAATCCAGGAAAAAGAGGCTGCTGCGGGGATTGGGTATAAACTGTTATATTGAAGCCTGTGGAATTGCACCCTCAAATCTGGTTGGAATGCTTGGAGCTAGGGCCGGACTTTATGAAAGTGCAACGGTCCGGGTTAACGCAACAGGATCAATTACGGTCATGACGGGTTGTCATTCGCACGGACAAGGTCATGAAACCACCTTTCCCCAAGTTATAGCCGACATGATCGGTATTTCGGAAGATCAAATCCACATACAACATGGTGATACCTCCAACACTCCCATGGGAATGGGTACCTATGGTTCTAGATCCATAGCCGTAGGCGGGGCTGCCATGGTTCGGGCAACCGAGAAAATCATAGCCAAGGCCAAGAAAATTGCAGCCCACCTCATGGAAGCATCCGCAGAGGACATTGAATTGAAGGATGGCAGTTTCTCCGTGGTTGGAACCGACAAGTCCGTTGGATGGGGAGATGTTTGTCTGACGGCTTATGTTCCACACAATTATCCCCTTGATCAATTGGAGCCTGGATTGGAAGAGACAGCCTTTTATGATCCGGCCAACTTTACATTCCCGGCAGGAGCCTATGCCTGTGAGGTTGAGGTTGATCCTGAAACGGGGAAAGTTGATATCTGTTCCTTTGCCGCGACCGATGATTTTGGCAATGTGATCAATCCCATGGTTGTCGATGGTCAAGTTCACGGCGGTATAGCCCAGGGAGTAGGACAGGCCTTGCGAGAACATGCCGTCTACAATGAGGATGGTCAATTGGTTTCAGGAACCTATATGGACTATTCAATGCCGAGAGCAGATGATTTACCCAGCTTTGTTGTCGATCATTCGTGCCAGACGCCCTGTACACATAATCCACTAGGCGTAAAAGGGTGTGGGGAAGCCGGAGCAATCGGTTCTCCACCGGCGGTTGTCAATGCGGTTCTGGATGCCCTCAACAAGGGAGGTTATAACGTCTCTCATATTGACATGCCATTGTCTCCCTCAAGGGTTTGGTCAGCAATCAACGGATAAGTTTAGAGTAATTTTTAATTTCATATCTTCACAAGGAAGTTCAACAGGAGGATAACACATGTACGATTTTGCCTTACAAAGACCTCAAAGTCTGAATGAAGCGATAGAAGCACTTTCTGCCGAAGGGGCACAGGCATTGGCCGGTGGGCAAACCCTGATTCCAACCCTGAAAAACCGATTGGCAAGTCCGGATGTACTTGTTTCGATCGGAGGAATATCTGAACTGCAAGGTGTTTCCGAAACTGATGGTACCGTTTCCATCAAGGCAGGTACAACCCATGGTGTTGTGGCAGCAACCGTGGAGAGTTATCCGGCATTGGCTTCCCTGGCCGGCAACATCGGTGATCCTGCCGTCAGGAATCGTGGAACCATCGGCGGAAGCCTGGCCAACAATGATCCATCTGCATGTTATCCGGCAGCAGCCTTGGCTTCCAATGCATTGATTACAACCAATAAGCGGACGATTTCGGCTTCCGACTTTTTCGCGGGGTTGTTTGAAACCACACTTGACGAGGGTGAATTGATAACCCAGGTTGATTTTCCGGTTCCAGATGCAGCAAATTATCAGAAATTCGATCAACCTGCTTCACGGTTTGCACTGGTCGGAGTGTTTGTAGCAAGGTATGGCAATGATGTAAGGGTTGCAGTCACTGGTGCTTCTGAAGATGGGGTATTCAGATGGTCCGAAGCGGAATCAGCCTTGGCAAGCAATTTTTCCTCCTCAGCCATCGATGGTCTTGAGGTTGACTCCGAGGGCATGATTGAAGACATCCATGGATCCAAGAACTATCGGGCCAATCTGATCAAGGTAATGACCAAAAGGGCAGTCGCGGCCTGTTGACTTGAATCCTCTGATAGGTGAGGAGGACTTGATCTCCTCCCTTTTGATTGCATACACCGATTAATTTGTCAGGAAGGGTTGTTCCAACCGGCTTCTAGGGCCAGCAAGGTTTCCTTGACGGGTAATCCCCAATGATATCCACCTAACTGACCATCTCTTCTGATAACCCTGTGACAGGGTATAATCCAGCTCAATGGATTTCGACCAACGGCAGTTCCAACAGCTCTTGAACTTCTGGGGGAACCGATGAGATTTGCCATGTCCGAATATGTGGTCACTTCACCTTCCGGTATGGATATCAGGGCCTCCCAAACCTTGATTTGAAATGGTGCACCAGAAACGAGAGCTCTGGTTGAACCCTTTAGCTCCAACAAGGGGTTAACAAGGTGGTCAATAATTTTCCCTCCCTGATGGAAACTGGCCCGAGGCCACCTAGAACTTAGATCCCGTAAGGCTTCTTCCTTTCCCATGCAGGAAGTAAAGGCAATACCACAGAGACCCCTGTCAGTACCCATGGCCAGCATTTCACCAAATAGGCTGGGATACCATTGGTAGTACATTTCCAGTCCAGCACCCTTTTTTGCATACTCACCGGGGCTCATGGCCTCCCATTTTATAAACAGGTCATGGAGTTTACTTTTACCTGAAAATCCAAGCAAATCTGCGGTTTCCCCAGTTTTGTAATTAAATTGCAGCAGTTTACGTGCATGGATTAGGCTCAGGTATTGTTGATACCTTTTGGGTGAAACACCTACCCATTTGGAAAACAGTTTTTGGAGGTGTCCCTCGCTCATGTTCATTTCAATGGCGATGTCCCCCAAACTCAAATCAGCCGATTGATTTTGTTCGATGTATCCTAAAGCCCTGTTGATGACCTTGAAGTGGTATGAATTTTCCAGTTCCATATTATCTTGTCCCATTAATGTAAAAGTTTAATTTAATGTGTTATTCCAAAAATGTGTTCGAAATCTTGTGCAAAACAATGAAATTGAGAACTATCGCTGAATAACAGGATGGTGGAATGAAAAAACTGGCGGATTATCAAACAATCGTGGAAATATTCACACGTTTCAGAAAGGAGAATGCTGAACCGAAGGGCGAGCTTGAGCATACCAATGCTTTTAC
>CAZHIL010000458.1:0-3706 GCA_964532985.1 uncultured Albidovulum sp.
GGACAAATGATGACTTCATCTGATGTTATTCCGATCAACTTGCCACACCATCCATTGTAGATCATTCCAGATTGCTTGTGCTGGGCCAATTTTGGCAGCCCGGTAGTTCCACCGGTATGAAACAGTGCCGCTATTCGATCTTCCTGACTGTCATCAAAGTCCAATCCATTGCCATTATGTTTGTTTATCCCCTCATAAAAATCATGAATCATGACTCCACTGGGAGGAGTAACTTTGGGCCTGATCAATCCAGCAATCCATTTTTTTGGTGGTTTAAGGTACCGAACCAAATCAATTTCTACCATATGCTTGATGTCAGGACATTCGGCAGCAGCCTCATGTGCGAGTTGGGCAACATTTGTCTTGGGAAAGGATTTGAGTGAAACCAATACCTTGGCATTGGAAGACTTCAAAATTCCGGCGATTTGGGACGCACTCAGCAGTGGATTGATCGGATTAACCTTGCCAGCTATCATTCCCCCAAGAAGGGTAAAAATCGTTTCATTGCAGTTAGGTAACAAAAAAGCAACCACATCATCCCTGCCTACTCCTAGAGAATTGAAGAAATTGGCTGTCTGGCAAACCCTTCGATAAACATCATTCCAGGTCAGGGTTTCAGCATGGGACTTGGGATCTGCTTCAATTTGAAATGAAATTGCCGATTTGGTGCCATAACCATTCTTCGTTATACTTAGGGCATCAAAAATCGTGGTCGGATTTTCTACATCATCCCACGGCATTCCTTGTTCAATAGATTTTTTTCCAGCTAGGTCGTTAAACACGAGAACCTCCCTTCAAAATTCAGAATCGTTTAGATAAATCACTTATTACACTTCCAACATTTCTATATTTACCATACAGGAAGTGAAATACGAATTTATGTTTACTGGGTATTTTTTGATCAATTAAACTGAAGGGTAGCCAATTTTGCGTACAAACCGCCTTCTGCTACCAATTGTTCGTGGGTTCCTTCAGCTATGATCCTTCCCTTGTCGAATACCAGAATGCGGTCTGCCTTTTTAACTGTGGCCAGTCTATGGGCAATGACAATCGTTGTCGTTTGTGTCGCCATATGGTTCAAGGCTTCCTGAACAGCAACCTCACTGACTGAATCCAGTGATGAGGTTGCCTCATCCAGCAATAATATCGGCGTTGATCTCAATATGGCCCTTGAAAGAGCAATTCTTTGCTTTTGACCTCCTGAGAGCAACATACCCTTTTCTCCGAGTAGGGTATTATAACCTTCGAGAAATTCATTGAGATAATCACGTGCTGCACCTGCTGTTGCAGCATGCACTACTTCTTCATCTGTGGCATCCGATCGTCCAAAACGAATATTTTCCCTTGCCGAGTCAGAAAAAACAACTGGGTCCTGAGGTACCAAAGCCAAACAATTTCGAAGATCCTCCCTGGTTATCTCCCGGATATCTATCCCTTCGATTAATATCTTGCCTTGCTGAGGATCAAAAAACCTGAGAAGCAATTGGAAAGTTGAGGTTTTACCAGCTCCAGAAGGGCCAACTATGGCAACTGTCTCCTTGGGTTTTACAGTAAATGAAACATTGTCCAATACCGATATCTCTGGTCGGTTTTGGTATTGAAAACTGACATTCCTGAATTCAATACTTCCCTGAACGGGTTGAGGCAATGATACTGGATCAGTAGGATCTTCTACGGAATCCCTGATTTCCAAGATTTCAAACAGCCTTTCCGTAGCCCCGGCAGCCCTCACCAACTCTCCCCAAACTTCGGACAAAACTGTTACCGATCCCCCTACCATGACAGCATATATGACAAACTGGGTCAATTCTCCCGGAGTTATAACCCCATTCAGCATATCCCTTGTTCCGATGTAAATCACCGATCCCACGGCCGTAAAGGAGAGGGAAATAATCACCATTGTCATAATCCCTCGAACAAAAATTCTTCGATTGGTCGATTCGATGTAACGATCCGTGATCTCAAGAAATACCCGTATGCTTAATTCCTCGTGATTATTTGCCTGTATGACATTGGTTGCGTTCAAAGCCTCGGAAACATTGCCTGATCCTTCTGCAATTCTATCTTGGTTTTCCCTGGTAAGGTTTCTCAGTTTTCTGGTCAGCAAAAGAACCGGTAGAAGGACAAATGGCACGAGTACAATTGTCAACAGTGTCAACTTGAAACTGGTTATCAGCATCAGAATCAATCCCCCGCCCAGCAAAAGAGTACTACGCAGGGCAACTGAAATCGATGAGCTGATGACTGTAAGCACTAGTGTTGTATCGGTATTAAGTCTGGAAAGAATCTCACCTGTCATCAGGTTTTCATAAAAGCTTTGACTCATCCGTATGGTATGGGCAAACAATTCCTTCCGAATGTCAGCAACAACCTGTTCTCCTAGCCTGTTAACCAAGGTATATCTGAGTGAGGCTCCGAAACCGAATAGCAACGTAGCGAGAAAAGCCAGGATACCGATTTGATTTATTCTGGCTAAATCTTCGGTTGCGGACCCATCTATGAATTGTCTGACAAAAACTGGCAGAATCAGGGTAATGGTTGCTGTAATGACGAGGGTTATAATAGTCAGGACACATTTGAACTTGTACGGTTCCAAAAAATGGAACAGTTTCATCAAATGCCTGATCGGATTATTGGTATTCTGTTTTATTGTTTGTACCGATATTGGAAATTGGAGCGGGTGATGGGAATCGAACCCACGTATTCAGCTTGGAAGGCTGCTGCTCTACCATTGAGCTACACCCGCATAAAATCAGCCTGATTGTTGAAATCCAGTCCTAATTCAAGCCGATGTTATCTACTTTGAGCCACACCCGCTTAACTTGTCAGAAAAATTTATTGTCTTCATATTAAATTTCAACCATATTTTTTGCAGCTTAGTATTTATCACTCACAAAATCGAATTCTAATCCTCTCTTTCGTGATTTTTCAGAATCTCGTAAATTTCCACTGCTTCCTTCATGCCATGTTCAAGGGCAAGTACATATCCCTGAGTCAGGAAAAAACACCCTTCATCCAATTTGTCTAAGGCCAACAGTCTTTTCCCCCATTCAAGATACAGGCAAGCAAGCTCTTCAAATTTTTCCTTTTCAAAGAGATCCAACACCAATTGGTTGTATTTTTCAAAATCTGGAATGGACAAAAGCCTAGCCCTTGCCGAGACAAGTAAAAACCTCGCAGGGTTCAGGTATTGCCATAACGGCTTGCATGCAGTTTGTCACCAACCCATTTATGAAATACATGGGTCGGACTATCCATGACAGGAGAAAATTTACCCCCATCGAAAAAGATGCCGTGTCGACCCTTTTGCATTCCCTCGACAACAAACAGGTCCTCTTCAAGAACCCCACGCCACTGAACCGAGTTCTTTTCTATAAGTGCTTTCAGATCAGGTCTGGTTTCAGGATCAAAACTGTAGAAAATCTCGTTTCGTTCAATAGTTCGTTCAGGTCCCTGTGGTAGCAGTATGATGGCATAACCGTGGTCTCGCTGGGTGGCAAACATCACATTGGGAAACAAGACAATATATTCGGCGCCAGCATTCCAGAATTTGCTCAATTTCTTGAAATCGGGGAATGTTTCACCTTGATCCCCTATGATTTGCCTGTAAACGAGGGTGCCCTGACCCGAAAAACATCCCGGTTCCTCGATATGGTAATGATCCTCCAGTCTTGAATAACTGTTCAAACCTGGATGAATCCAAGGC
>CAZHIL010000459.1:0-13615 GCA_964532985.1 uncultured Albidovulum sp.
GAATAATGGCTGACCATCGCGGTTTCCTTGTGTTTCCGTTCGTTTCGGAGTAACGATTGAGGTCCCCACCATCATTTCAGCCAGCTGGCGGGCGGACTTTTCCTCCGGATTGCAGGTTGCAACCACTTTTCCAGCTCTCAAAATGGTTGCTCTGGAACAAAGGGTTTTGATTTCCTCAAGCTTATGAGAAATATACAATATTGTCGTTCCTTCGGCAGCCAGGTTCCTGAGTGCTTCAAACAATACATTTGCTTCCTGGGGAGTTAGTACCGAAGTCGGTTCGTCCATGATGAGGATTTTGGGGTTTTGGAGCAAGCACCTGATTATCTCCACCCTTTGCCTTTCGCCCGCAGAAAGGGTTCCAACCATGCTGTCTGGGTTTAGCGACAACCCGTAGGCCTTACCTTTTTCTTCGATTTCCCTTGAAAGTTTGTTGAAGGGAGGCGGATCAACCATTCCCAATGCAATGTTTTCGGCTACAGTCAGGGCATCAAATAGCGAGAAATGCTGAAACACCATGGCAATACCTGCCAATCGCGCTTCATTGGGGTTGGAGGGGGAATAGGTTCTAGATTGAAAAATCATTTCCCCTTCATCCGGCTTGACCAAACCATACATCATTTTTACCAAGGTGGACTTGCCGGACCCGTTTTCTCCGAGCAGGGCACAAATCTCACCCTCCTCAAGGGACATGTTTATGCGGTCATTGGCCTTTATCCCTGGGTATTCCTTGGAAAGGTTCTCGATTTTAAAAAAACTGGTTTGCTGAATGATTGGTCTCCGTTCCTGTTGCCAATGCCTGCAGATTAAAACACCACGTTTAGCATTACAAGGGATACGACAAGAAACAGTATGGTCATGACACCACCTGTACGAACAAAATCAATAACCCTGTACCCCCCGGGGCCCATGATGAGTGCATTAACCTGATGGGTAGGAATCAAAAACGAATTGGATGTCGAGATGGCAACGGTCAATGCGAATATGGCAGGATTTGCACCGATCGGTATGGCAATGGATACAGCCAATGGAACCAATAATACCGTTGCCCCCACATTGGACATGACCAAGGTAAAGAAAGTTGCCATTATGGCTACCCCGGCTTGAATCCCCCATATCGGCCATCCATCAAGTAACTGCAAAACCTGAAAAGCTATCCATTCTGCCGTTCCGGTGTTTTGAACAGCCTGTCCCAACGGAATTAAACTTGCCAGCAGGAATACGGTATTCCAGCCAATTGCGTGGTAGGCTTCATCTATCGAAAGAACTTTTGTCGTAATCATTCCACAGGCACCGACAAACAGACACCAGGACAGTCGTATATCTGTAAAGAGAATGAGGGAAAGGGAAATCAAACAAAAGAGAAGTGCCCAACCAACTTTCTTTGTTCGCCACTCATCTTGGGGAAATTCAGTGGTAATGACAACGAAATCCCTGTCTTTTGTAAGTCTTGAAAGTGATGTCCACTGGGTCTGGACAACCAGTGAATCACCGGCCTGAAACTTGATCAACCCCAACTGGCTGGCCAGATCATCCTTCCCCTCGGCATAACTTAGGTTTTCTTCACCCCGATGAATCGCCAGTAGATTCAGGCCATAGGTTTTGCGTAGGCTAATTTCACGGGCACATTTCCCTATCAGCCTCGAATTGGGCGGAATAACGATTTCGGCAATTCCAGATTTATCCACTTCAAAATCATGCCCGAACACCGTCATTTCAGGATCTATATCCAGATTGAACGTGGTAGCAAATTCCCTGATTCTTTGGCTTTCGCCCAGCAGAGCCAGTCGACAGGGGGTCAATATTTCGGTATCAACCGATGGCGCGAGCCATTTTTGTCCTTGGTGATAGGAAGCAATGACATAAAACTTGAAGGCTCCCATGATATCGGCAAAGGTCTCACCATAAAGGGGATGGTTGTCAGGAATAACAATCTCAAAAACATCGGCATCAACACCATACAACTGCTTGACATACTCTTTCATCGACTGGGCAGTCGTGGCATCTTCCCTTACACCAGCGGTAGGCAGAAACCATTTCCCCAATATTACAAAATAGGCAATGCCAGCAACAACCAAGGTTGCACCTATTGGAGTTACGGAAAACAAACCGAACGTTTCCATTTGGTGTTCCTCAGCAATCAGGCTGTTGGTATTTATGATAAGGTCATTCAGCAAAATGAGAGGGGAGGAACCCACCATGGTCATGGTTCCTCCCAGAATGGCACAAAACCCCATCGGCATCAACAAGCGGCTAAGTGGTACATTGGTTCTTGCGGAGATTCTACTCACGACCGGTATGAAAAGGGCAGCTGCACCTACATTTTGCAAAAAGCTGGAAATCACACCAACTGTACCTGATACTATCGGTATGATACGGTTTTCCGAAGAACTGCCGTACTTGAGAATTACCCCCGCCAGGCTGTTTAGCAAGCCGGTCTTGTCCAGCCCTGCACCTATAATCATTACTGCTATTATTGAAAGTACCGCATTGGAGGAAAAACCCTCGAAAAGCAGGTTTATGTCAGAAACCCCCTCCAAACCGGGAATATAGCCTATACCGCCCAGGATAATCATCACTAGGATGGCAGCAAAGTCAACTCTTACAATTTCCGATACAAATAGAAATATAGTGAACCCAAGCAGTACTAAAACCACAACCATTTCATTAGTCAGGGTCATTGATTCCATTGGTATCTCCGAATACCTAGTTTGCAGTAAATGTTATTTGCTTTAGGCTCCCCTAACATACTTCTAATAACGATTGATTTCAATTGGGTTACAAAATGAATGTGAGTAAATCATGATTAAGTGTTATTTGTAATTTATTGGTGGTGATAGGTTATTGCATACCGCCAATCAAATCTTTTGGGAAAACTTAGTTC
Source organism: uncultured Albidovulum sp. (assembly GCA_964532985.1). Taxonomy (GTDB): domain Bacteria; phylum Pseudomonadota; class Alphaproteobacteria; order Rhodobacterales; family Rhodobacteraceae; genus MPNP01. The sequence goes on from CAZHIL010000459.1 coordinate 2,885, forward strand.
CAATGGCCAAATTAATTCAGCCAAGCAATTGAATTCAGTATATAAAAGGGGTTTAAAAATATTTTGCTTTGACTCTTAATTTGGGTTTTTCTTATACTAAATGAACAAAAACTTAACTTTATTTGAGTAGTCACTGTCCTAATTTAGACTGTATTTCCCCTCCCTTTCCCTAATTCTCAATTATTCTCGAACTGGCATTATGATTAATAAAATATCCTCAACAATTCCTACAGGAAATCACCTTCTGAAACCCTTCCCCGTGAAGGAGGGATATATTAATTATTCCCAAACCAGCCTTTATGAGACTGCCTTGTTGCAAGGAGAAGCCAAACTGGGTTTTGGAGGTCCCCTGATGGTTACAACCGGTAAATTTACCGGACGATCACCAAAGGATAAATTCACTGTATTTTCGGAAGAACTCAAGAATACCATCTGGTGGGACAACAATGCTCCCATAAGCGAAGAGAATTTTGAGAACCTCAAGGGAGATTTCCTGAAATTTCTGACCGACCAGAGGGTTTACGTCAAGGATGTCTATGCTTGTGCCGAAAATGAAAATCGTCTTCGGGTCCGATTCGTCAATTGTCTAGCCTGGCATGCGATTTTTGTTGGTACCTTGTTTGAACTGCCAAACGAGGAGGAATTGGAAAGCTTTGAACCGGATTTGATTGTCATCAACGCGCCGGATTTCAGAGCCAATCCCGAATGGCATGGTTGTGTATCTGAAACAGTCATTGCAACCAACTACAAGGAAAACCTGATTTTGATCGGTGGTACGCAATATGTGGGAGAAAACAAGAAAAGCGTATTTGGATATCTGAACTATGCCCTTCCTCCCAAGGGTATTTTGACCATGCATTGTTCTGCCAACCATGCCAAGGATGATCCAGGCGATACGGCCCTGTTCTTCGGTCTTTCCGGAACCGGCAAAACATCCCTTTCTGCTGATCCCGGTAGGGTATTGATCGGTGATGATGAACACGGGTGGTCTGATAAGGGCGTCTTCAACATAGAAGATGGCTGTTATGCCAAAACAAATGGTTTGAATGCCGTGGATGAACCAGATCTGTACGTGGTCTCAAGATCATACGGAACAATTATCGAAAACATGACCTTTGATCCGGAAACCAGAATCCCCAATTACGATGATACAAGTATTACTCAAAATGGGCGATGTTCATATTCCCTCAACAAAATCCCCTATGCATCGGAAGCCCGTTTGGCTAAACACCCAAGGAATATTTTCTTCCTGACCTGTGACGTTTACGGAATTCTTCCCCCAGTTTCACTCCTTACTCCTGCTCAGGCCATGTATCATTTTCTATCGGGTTTCACATCCAAAGTTGCAGGAACAGAAACAGGAGTGGATGATCCTGCAGCAACTTTTTCAGCCTGTTTTGGTAAACCATTCCTGCCTTTACCCCCGATCGTTTATGGCAATCTATTTCGAGAAAAGGTACAAAGACACAAGGTCAGGTGCTGGTTGGTAAATACGGGATGGACCGGTGGCAGGTACGGAATTGGCAAGAGGATATCCATCAAGCATACCCGAACAATACTGACGGCAGTTCTAAATGGTGAAATTGATCATAATATAGTTCGGAAGGACCCTGTATTCGGGTTTGAGGTTCCTCTAAAGATCGATAATATCCCTGATCAATTGCTGAACCCCCGGAATACCTGGGAAAATCCAGATGAATATGACAGGGTGGCCGAGACGCTGAAAGCAAAATTTCAGGCAAACTTCAAGCAATTTGAGGAATTCGTTGACAGTGAAGTTCTGGAAATTGTTCTCTGACCTCGTGTTTCACCACAATCCACGAACAATCAGATTGAGTCCAGCAATTACCAATATTACCTGAACACATTGTCTGAACCTGTCTGAATCAAGCCTGTTCTGAACTTTAAATCCAAAAAATAGCCCAAAAATGGAGGGAACGATCAATAACAGGGACATGGGGATAGTTTGATAATTCAAGACCTCCGTATTGAAATGGGCAATGATCAGAATGACCGAACCGGCACTGTAGATAACACCCTGTGCAAGTATGTTTTCCCTTTTGCCAATGTCCAGGGACAGAAGGTAGGTCACCACCAGAGGAGCCCACACTCCGGCAAAACCACCTCCAAACCCAGCTATTATACCTGCAATGTACTCTCCTGGTTTCTGATAGTTCTCCGGGAGTCGCATTTTCCAGCCCCTAAGCTGCAGCAAGGCAATAACCGTTATGGGAAGGCCCAAAATTAAAAATAGCAATGATTTGCTCAAGGCCAATACCAGAGGAGAAGAAACAAAGAGGCATAGGCACAAGGTAACCGTTATACGAAAATATCGTGCAAATGCCTTTAGGATAAGGTCCATCTTGAACTGGAACATTTGCAGGGCATTGACTACCAAAAGGGCAAACAACAGAAAGGATACCGCTAATTCGGGATCGAAAACCACCCCCAGACCACTGATCATGATCATGGGGAATCCAAACCCGGTTACCCCTTTGATAAATCCACCAAAAAAGGGGACAAAAACCAAAACAAACAATTGTAAAATGTTGATTTCTGATAAACCAAATTCCATTTGCTACCTGTTCATGGGTTGTTTTGACCAGCCTTTGAACAAAACCAATTACGCCAACTCTAACAAATTTTCAATCTAAGCAATTTCCAACAATGACCAATACCAGATCAAAAGACACCATTTTGCTTCCTAATCTACTTAATTCAGCGTTGAGTGCCATCAATGACCTTGATTCCATGTTGGCCAATTTAACAAGGGAATTGCAACAAAGTGTCGTCGTTGAAGGCAAGGTTTCTCAGGCCAAGCTTGAAGAAGGTCAATATGAAGTTCATTCTTTTTCCTGGGTGGCAACATATGTCGAGGCTCTCAAGCAATTATATTTCTGGGGGCAATCCCTAGAAGCGAATGGCGAGTTTGATGAACTGAATGCCCTTCTGCTACAAATCGGGTTTGGGGAATATCTAAGTCAGTTGGAAGGTGGAATTCCCATGAATCAGGGTGAAATCGCAAGAATTTCACAAATCGTCCAGGATTTTAGCTGGGCCAAAAGTGAAGGATGGCAGCAATTATCATCCCATGGCAATTCCCCGATAGCCAGAAACCGCCTTGTTGAATTGATGCAGAATCAGTTGGGGGTAGCCAGTTACGGCAACACCGGCCAAGATGAGGATGTTGAATTTATCAGGGATCAGTTCTCACGCTTTGTCATGGAGAAAGTTACCCCTCATGCCCAGCAATGGCATCTGGACAATTCGCTAATTCCGATGGAGTTGGTAGATGAATTGGCCGAATTGGGGGTTTTTGGGCTGACAATCTCGGGAGATTACGGTGGTTCCGAGCTTCCAAAAATAGGGATGTGCGTCGTTTCGGAAGAGCTGTCAAGGGGGTTTTTGGGGGTTGGTTCCCTTGCTACCAGATGTGAAATTGCCTCTGAATTGATTAGCAAGGGGGGTACAGATGAACAAAAGGACAAGTGGCTACCCCTTATTGCGAGTGGCGAAGTCAAACCCACAGCGGTTTTTACTGAACCCGGTTCCGGTTCAGATCTTGGATCACTGATTACCAAAGGGAAAAAAGATGGTAACAATTATCAGATAACAGGTAACAAAACCTGGATTACCCATGCTGGCAGAGCCAATTTGATGACCTTGCTGGTCAGAACCGATCCTGAATCGAGTAATTATCGGGGATTGTCCATGATGCTGGCTGAAAAAACCGCCGGTACCGATAATGAACCCTTTCCAGATCAAGGGCTCACGGGAACAGAAATTGATGTTATCGGGTATCGGGGAATGAAGGAATATGAATTGTCCTTCTCCGATTTTCCTGTACCTGTTTCCAATCTTCTGGGTGATCAGGAGGGTTTGGGATTCAAACAACTCATGGAAACCTTTGAATCGGCCCGAATCCAGACTGCAGCCAGAGCCATAGGAGTTGCCCAATCTGCTCTTGATGCTTCCCTGAAGTATGCGCTGGAACGGAACCAGTTTGGCAAGCCGATAGTTAATTTCCCGAGGGTGAGTTCGAAACTGGCCATAATGGCCGTTGAAATAATGATGGCCCGTCAACTTACCTATTATTCAGCCCGTCAGAAAGACCGGGGTCGTAGATGTGACCTTGAAGCAGGCATGGCCAAGCTTCTTGGTGCGAGAGTGGCTTGGGCAGCAGCCGATAATGGCGTTCAAATCCATGGTGGTAACGGCTTCGCAATGGAATTTGACATCAGTAGAATTCTATGTGATGCCAGAATCTTGAACATTTTCGAGGGGGCAGCTGAAATCCAAGCCAATGTTATTGCCCGACGACTACTGGACCCGAAAGCAAACTGAACGGTTTATGATTGCAAAATATTGGAATATTGAAGTTACTTCTTTGGCGCCAGGTTATAAGGTCGGCTGATTACTCTGGCCTGAAGTTCCGATTTCTCTTTCTTGACAGGATTGGGTTGGAAAGCCAGCTCGCTGTGCTGGGCACAATATCCCTTATTCAATAGGGTGGGTTTGCCACAAAACCAGAAATTCTTGGTCGAAGGATCCCCGATGGGCCATCGGCAGGTTTTTTCATTCAAATACAGCAGGGAGAGCCTTCGATCTTCCAACTGGGTTGGCTGCGTATCCCCAGCTGATTGACCATTCAACTGTTTGTCAATCTTGTCTCGGGTAGCTTTATTCTCTTCCTTATCGAGGCTTGTCTCATTTGTCGCATTTGAATTGGGTTTTTTTACACCCAAGCGGTTTAATTTGCCGATTACTGCATTGCGAGACTTGGAAATTTTATTGGATATTTCGGTAGCGGTCTTACCTTCCTTCCACATATTTACGGCTTTATTGACCTGTTGAGTAGTCCAAGCCACCATAAATTTCCTCCCCCGATTAGACTAAATCACTTTACATTGATGGTTAGAGCAAATACTGCCAAAACAAAAAGTATGGCTTGGTACAAATTTTTCAAGTTTGAACAGGTTGTGAATCATCCGGTAACTGAAAAGCCTCAAACCCAATTATATTTACTGCAACTAATAAATTACCTGTCCGGTTTGTAATAATGATTGGTTTAAATTGTCCGGCGGGTTCATATATCAAAGGGTCCAACAACTTGATATGGAACGGAATGATGATTGACGCGGTGATGCCAACTTATACCCGAACCTCCATTGGTTTTGAAAAGGGAGATGGCTGTTGGCTTTATGGAACTGATGGAAACAAATACCTGGATGCTGGAGCCGGTATTGCCGTAAATGCGCTGGGGCACAGCAATCCAATATTGGTTGAAGCACTGATTGACCAGGCCAATAAGGTTTGGCATACCTCAAATCTCTATAGGATCCCCAAACAGGAGGAACTTGCATCCCTGCTGGTTGAAAACACCTTTGCAGATACGGTTTTCTTTACCAATAGCGGAGCTGAAGCTGTTGAATGCACTGTTAAGGTCATGCGAAAGTATTGGGACCAGCAAGGTCATCCGGAACGAAATGAAATAATCACTTTCAACAATTCCTTTCATGGCCGAACACTGGGTATGATTTCTGCAGCAGGAAGTGACAAGCTAACCAAGGGATTTGGACCCTTGTTACCGGGTTTTGTTCAGGTTGAACCTGCCGATATTACCAGGATCAAGGAAGTCTTGTCTGAGAAAACAGCCGGTATACTGGTCGAACCTGTTTTGGGAGAAGGGGGTATCATACCCTTGTCTGACAGTTTCTTGAGGGAACTGAGATCACTTTGCGATGAAGAAGGGATACTCCTTGCGCTTGACGAAATACAATGCGGGATGGGTAGGACCGGTAAATTGTTTGCTCATGAATGGGCAGGTATAACCCCGGACATCATGGCCATTGCAAAAGGTATTGGAGGTGGTTTCCCCCTTGGTGCCTGCCTTGCGACCGAAAAGACTGCCCAAGGCATGACTGCAGGTACTCATGGCTCGACATATGGCGGCAACCCTTTGGCCTGTGCGGTGGGGTGCAGGGTTTTGAGCATAATTGCCGATGAAGCCTTTTTGGAAAAGGTCAGACAATCTGCCCGTTGGCTTAGACAGCAAATTGAATCGGTTATCGCTACCTACCCTGATATTTTTGAGGAGGTTCGAGGCGAAGGCCTTATGTTGGGACTGAAATGCAAGGTTAACAATATGGATGTAGTCAATTCCTGCTATGACCAGCATTTGTTGACCGTACCGGGTGGTGATAATGTAATCAGAATACTTCCACCGCTCATCATTGACCAGGAAGAACTCGGTCAAATGATAACAAGGTTGGAAAGGGCCGCAACCAGTCTAAAGGAAAAGGACGATGCCTGATTTTTTGGAAGTAAACGAGGTTCCAGCCATGGATCTCAGATTGATCCTGGAGGATGCCCGAAAGGTAAAAACGAAACGTAATGGCAAAACGAGGGGGTTGTTGGATACAGGGGCACCTTTGGCCGATTATGTCGTTGCCCTGATATTTGAGAAACATTCGACCAGAACCCGTTTATCATTTGATGTGGGTGTTCGTCAAATGGGAGGTCAATCCATCGTTCTTGCCAGCACTGACCTGCATAGATCCAGAGGAGAAACCATCAAGGACACAGCCCAAGTGCTGTCTCGATATGTGGACCTCATCATGATCAGGACATTTGCCGACAAGGTCATCAGGGAAATGGCTGAACATGCATCGGTACCTGTGATCAATGGCTTGACGGATTACAGCCATCCCTGCCAGATCATGGCCGATGTCATGACCTTTGAGGAAAAGGCAGGTCCGATCAAGGGTAAAACGGTTGTGTGGGTTGGTACAGGCAACAATGTCTGCAATTCATTCCTTCATGCAGCTGGTCAATTCGGTTTCAATTTCATATTTTGTGGACCTGAAGGATTTGACCCTGATCAGAGGGCGGTCACTTTTGCTACCTCAATGGGAAGTGAGGTTATAATCGACAGGAACCCAGTCAATTGTGTCAAGAATGCCGATATGATCGTTACCGATGCTTGGATTTCAATGCATGAGGAAGCCGGTGTGGATAACAGGCAAAAATTGAAAGCATTCCAGGTTAACCAAAAGTTGCTTTCCTTTGCCAGACCGGACGTTATTTTTATGCATTGCATGCCGGCCCATCGAGAAGAGGAGGTGACTTCCGAAGTTCTGGATGGACCCAATTCTGTCATCCTTGATGAGGCAGAAAATCGTCTCCATGTTCAGAAATCAATTATGAAATGGTGCCTGGGATTGATTTAAGCCTGAATTTCATCATTCCTGAGCAACAACAGAAGGGCAATAATTGTCGTTGCCACACCGAGTAAAATCGGGAGGGAGGGCAACCCCCTTCCCAAGGCAAACTCCCAAAGAATAACCCAGGAAGGGGTTAGATAAGTATAGGCCATGACCTTGGCCGAAGGTAGGCGCATGGAAGCAAAACTGACTGCAAAGAAGGTGAGAATGGTGGCAATCAGGGTGATATAAATTATGGTTATCCAGACAATTGGTGGCAATGCCTGCCAGTCTGTTGTCCTTATGTCATTCCATCCAAAGGCAAGAAGAAACAATGTTCCGGTCGATACCATACCCAAAACAAATACTTGGGCCGGCTCACCTCTATTGGCATATCGAAGAAAGGGGGTATAAAAGGCATGAGCAAGACATCCGAAGAAAAATATGATCTCTCCTTGTCCAACCTTGAACTGTAAAATGGCTTGGATGTCTGCCCTAAAAATGACCCAAATAGCCCCAACAGCACCTATTCCAAGTGCAAATGCCATACGTCTTGTCATTTTTTGCCGAAGAAGTATCCAGCCAAAAAAACCTGAAAGCAGGGGGGTTAATGTAAATACGGTACTTGTTGATACTGCAGAAGTCGTTTGCAATGCAATAAACATGAGTACAAAGTACAGGGACATGAGACCTCCCGCGACAAAATATCGCCAGGCTCCCTGCATGTATTCCCATCTAAGATTCGTACCAAAGTAGACCATTATCCCGATCAGGATTGTCGCAAGGAAAAATCTTGATGCAGTCAAGGAAAAGGGATCGATGATGTTTGCAACCATGCCACCGAGGCTGAACGAACCGGCGATCCCGAAAGAAAAGGCCAGCATTAAAATGTGACCTTTTGATTGTTCCGTTAAATTAATCATTGATACTTATTTCGAAACTTTTATCCAATTGTACCCCCATACATTGAATCTGCAAATTGTACATCCCTTGGGAATCAAATTGCCATGCAACTTTATTTTGGTTTACAGGGTTTGATTTCATGTTGGAATGTTCCTATATATGGGCAACACCTCAGTAGTTGTAGTTTTTCGGTTCGAGGTAACATCCAGAATCGCCACCCGTCAGCGAGTTTCGCCCGCGGGTGCGTTTGTCGTTGGTAGAAAATTTGAGTTTGTTGATAAGGGATAGTTACAATGTTTGAAGCATTGTCAGGCAGTTTCTCATCTGTATTCCAGGGTCTTAACAAAAAGGGAACCCTGAGTGAGCAGGATGTAACCAGTGCCCTGCGGGAAATTCGAATTTCATTACTGGAAGCCGATGTCTCGCTCCCGGTCATCAAATCCTTCATGCGTACCCTCCATCGCAAGGCCACAGGTCAAGCTGTTCTGGGCTCAATCACACCCGGTCAACTCGTCGTAAAAATCGTACACGATGAATTGGTTAAAATCCTGTCCGGGGATGGCTCCGGAGACGGGCAACTCAATATAGCCTCACCCCCTGCCACCGTTCTGGTTGTGGGTCTTCAGGGTTCGGGTAAGACCACTTCCACCGCCAAACTTGCCAAACACCTCAAGGAAACCCAGAAAAAGAAAATTCTGATGGCCTCGCTCGATACGAGAAGGCCGGCTGCGATGGAACAACTAGCCATTTTGGGCGAACAGGCCGAAATCGAAACCCTGCCAATCGTTCCTGACCAAGACGCTACCCAAATTGCTTCCAGAGCTACATTCACGGCTAGAACCAACGGGTTTGATGTAGTTTTGCTTGATACTGCCGGTCGACTCCACATTGATGAAGAGCTGATGGATGAAGTCGTTGCCGTAAGGAATATTTCCAAACCCAAAGAAACCTTGTTGGTTGTTGATGGATTAACCGGGCAGGATGCCGTCAACATAGCCAGGGAATTCGACACCAAGATTGGTGTCAGCGGAGTTGTTCTGACTCGAATGGATGGTGATGGCAGAGGTGGTGCCGCATTCAGCATGAGGGCCGTTACTCAAAAACCGATCAAATTCATGGGCACAGGTGAAAAGCTGGAAGATTTTTCTGTATTTGATCCCCAGAGAATCGCTGGTCGAATATTGGGAATGGGTGATATTGTAAGCCTCGTGGAAAAGGCCTCACAGGTTTTCGAAGAAGAGCAAATGAATCGAACCGTCAAAAGATTTGCAGCTGGTCGCCTGAGCATGAATGATCTCCGTAGCCAGTACTCTTCATTGTTGAATATGGGAGGACTTCAGGAGTTTGCATCAATGATTCCGGGCATGGGCAAAGCCAATGCCCAAATCAAGCAAAATGAGGCCATGATCAAGAAAAACATTGCCTTGATCAACTCCATGACCCGCAAGGAAAGAGCCAACCCAAAAATCATTCAGGCCAATAGAAAGAAGCGGATTGCAGCGGGTTCAGGACTTACTGTTTCAGATGTAAACCAACTTCTGAAAATGCATCAAACTACTGCCAAATTAGGCAAACAAATGTCCAAGAGTGGTAGGGTGAAGGAAATGATACGCAGCATGCAGGGAAAGCCTGCTGGTAATGACGGGAGTAACATGCCCGATTTGAACAGCCTTCCACCAGACATGATGAATCAGTTGGGAAATCTGCCTGGTTTGCCGAGACGTGGTTTCCGTTAACGTCATTTGGATAATACTGATAATTGGAATACTTTTACCATGCAAGAAGAACAAATTGAGAAAGAACTAAGAGAACACAGAGAATCCATCGACCGGTTGGATGCTGTCCTGATCTATACCCTTGGGGAAAGATTCAAACATACCCAGAAGGTGGGTATCCTCAAAGCCAGGAATGATCTCCCACCTTCCGACCCGGAAAGGGAAAAAAAACTGATCACACGGTTGGAGCAACTGGCAAGGAATGCTGATCTGGATCCCGAGTTCGCTAAAAAACTAATACAATTCATTATCAGGGAAGTTATTCAACATCACAAGTTACACCGTAAAAACACCATCATTGAGAAAGATTAAGGAGTTATCATTATGGCAATGAAAATCAGGTTGTCCCGCAGGGGATCCAAAAAGCGACCCTTTTACAGTATCGTCGCTGCAGATTCCAGAATGCCAAGGGACGGACGTTTTATTGAAAAACTGGGTACATATAACCCACTTTTGAACAAGGACGATCCCAATCGGGTAAAGATGGATGTTGAACGAATCCAGCATTGGATGAGTCAGGGAGCTATCCCCACCGATCGTATCAGCCGTTTTCTTGAGGCCAAGGGTGTATTGGAACCCAAGACAAGAAACAATCCCAAAAAGGCCATACCTCGAAAACAGGCCCAGGAATCTGCCTCCTCCTAATCATCCCCTTAAGGTTGGTTGATACTTTCGAAAGACTAGAATTAGACAATGTTGGACGTTCAAAATTCACAAACCTCTGCCCTTGAAAACCGTCAACTGGTTTGGGTTGGTGTGTTGGGACAACCATATGGTACGAAAGGCAATATAAAATTGCGAAGTTTTTGTCTTGATCCCAGAAATATTGCGTCTTTTTCATGCCTCTATTC
>CAZHIL010000460.1:0-4907 GCA_964532985.1 uncultured Albidovulum sp.
GGGGATTGCTTCGTATCGGTATGTGCAAACATTCTGTCTTTGGCCTTGGAATATTCTTCCCATCTGGTTCTGGATTCCAAATCCATGGGTGATAGTTTCCATCTCTTGTGAGGTTCCTTCAATCGACTATGAAATCTCTTCTCCTGTTCATCGTCAGATATGGAAAACCAGTATTTCACCAAAATGATTCCTGACCTGATCAACATCCGTTCAAATTCCGGGCAGGAACGGAGGAATTCCTGATATTCCTCATCCGTGCAAAAGTTCATTACCCTTTCTACCCCGGCCCGGTTATACCAGCTGCGATCAAAAAGGACAATTTCTCCAGCCGCCGGGAAATAATTACAATACTTTTGAAAATACCATTGTGTTTTTTCTCTTTCCGTAGGCACAGGTAAAGCAACCACCCTTACCCATCTGGGATTGAGGTGCTGGGTAATCCGCTTGATCACCCCTCCTTTGCCCGCAGCATCTCGGCCTTCAAAAATAGCGACAACCTTCAGCTTTTTGAATTTAACCCACTCACTCAGTTTTATCAGTTCCAATTGAAGCCGATACAACTCCTTCTCATAATCGAATTTCGTAATTTTCCCACCTGTTGTCTTGCTTGAATCATCCGGGAAATTTTCTACAGTTTTACTCATTCGATTCCCTTTTCGGCAAAAAGTGTGTCTGTATATTACGTTTTTGCGAAGGATTTGTCTTTGGTTTTCTGGATTTCCCTGCCCCTTTCTTCACATGGAATTAAATTCTGACTTCCCTACCTCAGACTTTTTGGTTGGGGTTGCCGACTATTTCATGGCTAACACTTCAATTTCAATTTTGAATTCCGGTCTGGCAAATCCTGAAACGATATAGAGGGTGGAAGTAGGAGGTATTGCAAGATTCCTAATCCACTCGTCCCTGATCTTCATATAGGGTTGGAGATACTTTCTTTTGGTTACAAAGGTTGTGATTTTTACCACATCCTGCTTATCCATTCCCCCGTCATGAAGTATGGCCCCGATATTGGCAAAACAATATTCTGCCTGTTCCTCGACAGCTTCAGGAATAACCCCATCACGTGAAATACCCAATTGACCTGAAATCAACAAATGGCTTGTAACTCCATCTATCCTCATTCCGTGTGAATAGTTGGCAAAGGGCTTCATTATACCCTTCGGAATGATCCCTTTCTTTTCAACCATTGGCATTCCCCTTCCAAAATACTAGACCATTTCAACTTCGATTGTGCCAACACTGCACCATTCAGCCTTGATCATTGATCCCTTGACCAAAGGAACGGGCTTGATTGGTGAACCGGTCATTACATAATCTCCCTTGCCGAGTTGTCCTCCCAATAGTCCCAATTTAGTTAGTCTCTTGTTGAGCCAAATGACTGAATTTGCAGGATTTTCCAATACATCCGAGGTTTTTCCAGTAAAGTGCAAATCATCTACCATCAGGTTAACTGTAGTGTTTTCCAAATCGAAATCACCTGGTAAAAAACCCGGTTCGAAAAGCAGTATCCTCGATGCTCCGACATTGTCCATAATCACATTGTTGATACCCGAGGTCAACCCCACCCTGCTCTCTACCAATTCTAGAGATAAATAGATCCTTTCCGTTTTATCCAGAACATCCTGAACGGATATTTCCGTACTTTCAAAACCGTTAGCAAGTTTGAAACAAATCTCAGGTTCAACAAGGACGGGAGCCGTGCCTAGAATAGGGATTTGTCCCTGATTGGAAAGTTTCATCCTGCTGGTCAGATAGCCAAATTCGGGTTCGCTTATACCGTGCTGTTCCTGAACAATTTTTGAAGTAAATCCAACCTTGTAGCCAAGTCTGGTGTCACCATCATCGATATAACAATCAAGTACTTTTCTTCTGATTGATTCGGCATCGGCTGAATTCAGCCGTACCTTCTTTGCTGGTGGGGTTATTTGTGCATTGCTGACAATTCCGCATGTATAAATTTCATTGGCGATGAATGTATGAGAATCATTCGTGAGGCAAGGAACCATGAATTGTCTCCCAATCCCTATTAATGGTTATGTACAAGATGTTTGATTTTAAATTGACCACAGAAGTTATCAACACAAAAAGGTTTTTTGTTGCAAGTTTTTTCATTTGTATTACAAGATTAGCGGGGAATTCAAAATTATTTGAACTCGTATCTTCATATCAAATTAAGGATAAATTAATGCGTTTTTTGCGTTCCCTATTTGTAATCATACCATTCTTCATTTTCTCGTCTGCTCATTCTTCAGATCATTTGGAAAAAGTTGTCTTCGGAACTAACTGGCTTGCCCAAGCCGAACATGGTGGTTTCTATCAATCAGTTGCCGATGGCACCTACGAAGCCTGTGGATTGGATGTATCCATCCTACCAGGTGGTCCACAGGTCAATAATCGTGCCCTGATGCTGGCTGGTAAAATGCAGTTTCACATGGGTGGAGACCTGAACCAGGCCTTCAATTCAGTTGAACAAGGAATCCCTGTAGTATCTGTGGCTGCGATTTTCCAAAAGCATCCACAAGTGATCCTGGCTCATCCTGGTAAGGCTGAAACATTTGAAGATCTCAAGAACCTGACTCTTTTGATCGGTGATAATGGTTTCAGGTCGTATTATCGATGGATGAAGGCTCAATATGGATTTACCGACGAACAGCGGATTCCTTACACCTTTAATCCCGCACCCTTTTTGGCTGACGAAAACAAGGGGATGCAAGGTTATCTTTCCTCCGAACCATATGTTGTGGAAAAGGAGGGTGGATTTGTTCCTGACGTTTTCCTGATTGCCGATGCAGGTTATTCGACTTATGCAACCACAATCGAGACAATGGCTGATACAATTGCCAACAAACCGGAAATTGTTCAGTGTTTTGTCGATGGCTCGATTATTGGGTGGTACAACTATCTGTATAATGATCGTTCAGCCGCCGATGAATTGATCAAGGCAGATAATCCTGAAATGACCGATGACAAAATTGCCTATGCTGTAAGCAAGATGCTGGAACGTGGTATTGTTGATTCAGGTGATGCACTTGAGATGGGGATTGGCGCTTTGACCGAAGAGAAAGCTACTGATTTCTTCAACAAGATGGTTGCTGCTGGTGTCTTGTCAGCTGATATAAATTACACCGCAGCCATCAACACCGACTTTGTCAACAAAGGCGTAGGTATGGATTTGAAATAGTCCTATTCCCAATATTTTAATCAATTGAAAGGGTATGATTGGCATACCCTTTCCTAACCTATTATTTATACGTGAATTGATTTGAATAATGATTCCAGACCCCTCCTTCTGGAATTGAAGAAGGTAGGGAAGACATTTTCCGAGGATATTGTTGCACTCAGGGATATGGATCTGAAAATCCATTCTGGGGATTTTATTTCCCTTTTGGGACCCTCTGGCTGCGGCAAATCCACTGCCTTGAGGATTATTTCCGGACTGACCGAACCTACAGTTGGTGAGGTTGATTGGAAGGTTAGTCATGGAAGTGGTGCAATTGGGGTGGTGTTTCAGGAAGCCACCTTATTACCATGGACAACAGTTGAAAAAAATGTTTGGCTTCCCTTTCGCCTTCAGAACAGGTCCTTCAAGGAGAAAAAGGACGTAATTGAACGTAGCCTTGAATTGGTCGGCTTAAAGGATTTCGCCAAAAGCTATCCACGTGAACTATCAGGCGGCATGAAAATGCGGGTATCAATAGCCCGGGCTTTGGTTACCGACCCTAAAGTCATTTTGATGGATGAACCCTTTGCAGCACTTGATGAAATAACCCGGTTCAAACTGAACAATGACTTGTTGGCCCTTCGTGAAACATTGGGATGTACAATAATTTTTGTAACCCATTCAGTTTTTGAAAGTGTCTTTTTGTCCGATCGCATTGCAGTAATGGCAGCAAGACCGGGTCGGGTCATTCAGGAACTGGGTGTTGATGAACCTTATCCCAGAGGAGAATCATTCCGAACTTCATCCAGTTATGGAGTAATTTGCAGGAAGACTTCCGAAGCACTCAAATTAGCAATGGAAAATTAAATGGCAAGCACTGACATCAAGGTAGATTCCCCATCCCTTAACAAGGTGGTGGACAAAAATGAATTACTGAAAAAAAGAAAAGAGAGGAACATCAGAATTGGCAAATGGGTCATGCCCATAATTGTTTTCATGATAACCATCTACTTATGGTACTGGACAGTTCAAGTAAACAATATTCCCCATTACATATTGCCAGATCCTTTTCTGGTTGTTACTACTCTAATCCAGGATCTTCAGATCTTGTTGAGTGCCCTGCAAATTACGATACAGATTACTCTGATGGCCTTGGTTGTTGCCGTTGTTGGGGGCGTAGGTCTGGCCATCCTCTTTACCCAGTCAAAATTCTTTGAAATTTCATTCTTCCCTTATGCCGTTATATTGCAGGTAACACCCATCATATCGATCGCTCCATTGATTTTCATTTATGTCGACAATCGAACGGTGGGGCTTCTTCTTTGTGCCTGGATCGTTGCATTTTTTCCCATATTGTCCAACACGACCCTTGGTCTCAATTCGGTAGATCATAATCTCAAAGACCTGTTCAAGATCTATGGTGCAAACCGGTGGCAGCAACTGCTCCATCTGCAAATACCTTCTGCCCTTCCCTATTTTCTTGGTGGCCTGAGAATTGCCGGTGGATTGGCCCTCATTGGTGCTGTAGTTGCAGAATATGTTGCTGGTACGGGAGGTATCGGTTCAGGTTTGGCCTATACTATTCTGGAAGCCGGATACAGGCTCAATATTCCGAGGATGTTTGCTGCCCTCCTGCTCATAGCCGGTACCGGAGTATTCATTTTTGCCATTCTTTCCTTTCTGAGCCACCTGCTGTTGCACAAATGGCATGAGAGTGCACTTCAAAAGGAAAACTAGTGGACTACAT